>JBBIVG010000030.1:0-17086 GCA_037439865.1 Nevskiaceae bacterium | reverse complement strand
GCGCGCGCGCGGGCAAGCACGGGGTCGGCTCGTGCCGTGTCGGCTACGACGACCGGGGTCGGCGTGCGCGACGCGGCTTCCGGGGCCACCGGCTGCGCATTTCGCGACGGACCCCCGGCGAGCAGCCAGCCCAACCCGAGGAAGATCGCGAGGCCGCCGGCGACGAACAGCCACTTCCACGGATCGGCGCGCGAGGGCAACACGTTCGAGAGCGGCAGCAGCGGTTGATACGTGTGTGACTCGCGCCGTTCCACATGGCAACGGGTCGCCGCGTGCAGGAACATGCCAGCGCGCTTTGCCGTCAGCGGCTTGTGCATGAACCGGTAGACGAGCCCCTCGCTGATCAGCTGGGCAAGCAGCGCCTCGTCCTCGCGACGGCCGGCGACCACCACCACGACGTCCGGGAACTGCTCCGCAATCTGCTGCACGAGCGTCGCGGGACGCGTCGAGACCGCGGCAAGGTCCATCAGGAGGACGCCGCAGCGGCCGGTCAGCAGCAAATCGACGGATTCCTCGGCCGAGCGCGCTCGCCACACGGGGTTGCGCTCACCGATGGCGGCCTTGATCGCGTCGAACAAGACCATGTCCGACGACAGCACGACCACGTCCACGAGCACTACGGCATCGCGGTCTTCGGGAACGGGGGAGGGTCGTCGCTGCAGTGCTGGGCTGGCCACGGTGCGATTGCGCACCAGTCGCGCGCCAAGGTCCACGAGCAGCGATCAAAAACCTGAAGCAATTCAAAGTTCAGAGAAGGAAGGGCCGCGGTTCTGGACCGGGTCCAATGACGCTACGCAGCAGGCGGCCGGGGACGGCCGGACTCGACATAACTGCTGCCCGCGAGCATGATCGCCGGCAGTCCCGCAGAAGGCCGGTCCACCGGCCCCGACGGAGCATGAGGACACCGGTCAGTTTCACCTCGCGGATCGCCGTCGAGCATCGCGTCACGCTCGAGCAACTGCTGTTTTTCAACGCCTGCCAGAGCCGCGTTGCGAGCGGCATCGTGGATGCGATCGACAAGTACGGGCCGCCGGAGATCCACGACGACAACGGATGGCTCCGGGTCAAGGTCGCCGGCTTGCCCGAGGTGCAGTCGCTCTTCGTCGTGGACAACGCCACCGGCCTGCCGATCGGCGTGGCGGTCTACACCCGCGCGGACCTCGAGCACATCACGGTCCTGCACGTCGGCCTGGCCGAGGAGTTCTGCGCGGGAGGCGAGCGCGAGAGTCTCAATCTCCTGCTCCGGCTCATGAAGGAGATCCGGCGCTCGTCGAAGCGCATGAAGGGCGTCCGGCGCCTGAGCGTGCACTACGGCACGCAGCGCGTCCGCGCCCAGGCCTGATCAACCGCGCGGTTCGCCGAGCAGGTCCCCGATCATCAGCCGCACTGCCGCCAACTGCGGCCCGGCCTTCACCGCGTAGCTCTCGCCCTCGTAGCCCCACCAGTCCCAGCAACCCATCGGGTTCAGCGGCTGGTAGCTCGCCTCGACCTGCGGGAATAGCAGCACGGTGTCGTTGCCCGCGGCGGCCTCCAGGTAGCCCGACTCCAGGATGAACTCCTTGCCGACCAGGGAGGCGCCCTGCTTGCAGCCGTGGAACACGACGTGCAGCCGGCAGTGCGGCTTCTCCCCGTCCCTGCAGGTCTCCGGCACGAACATCCAGCCGCGTTTCGCGAGCGCCGCGCTGCCAGAGGCCCGGGCATACGGTCGCTGGTCGAACTCCCTGAGTTCGCCGCGCTCGGGCGCACGCCCGGCGCGCAGTTTCCCGTACAGGTGGCCGAGGAGGGCCGCGGCGCCATCGACCCCGCAGTTGCCGACGAACGGCGGCTCGCTCCCCTCGCAGGCCTTCGCGCCGGTGTTCGCGCTCGGAAACGTGTTCCCGGCCCTCGGGTGCTCGACTCTCGCCACGTTGGTCGGGTTGACCAGTGCCTGGTAATACGCCTCGAGCGCATCGGCCACCGGCGCTGCGACGTAAGGATCGTTGGCGCCGTGGAATATCCAGACGCGGTCCTGCGCCAGCTCCGCGATTGGATCGATGGCATCGTCGAGCGCGAGCTGGCTCGTGAGGCCGACGAGGTCGCCGACCGTGATTTCCTCGTCGCCCTTCATGCAGCGGCCGAGCGCGTCGGTCATCGAATTGGCGGCGCAGTAGTACGGCGCGCCCGCGACCAGGCCCGCGCCCTGGACGAGGGCGGAGTACGCGACGTGGAACTGCACGGCCATGTTCGCGCCCGCCGAGAGACCCGACACCGTCACCGAAGCGGGGTCGATCGGCAGTGCCGCCAGTCGTCCGGTGTCCTGCGAGGGCTTGCTGCAGCCCGAGAGGAGCACGAGGGCAGCAATGGCTGCGAGCCGGTGGCTCATCGCGCCGTCCGCGATGCGAAAGGGGTTCTCGAGTGGACCATCGTGCAGCTCTTCGGACGGGGTCGACCGGCAGCGATTCTGGGCACGCAGGGCGTTGGCTGCAACGCGACCACGGGAGAGACCAATGCCGGCGCACGTCGGGCTGCTCGCAGACGCGCGACGCGGATGGCAAGATCCTGGAGTGCGGATTCCGCGCGCAATGCACGCGCACCCAAGCGGTGCGGGACAGGTATCCCTTGAGTGCGAACGCCTGGCAGGATCGTTACTTCGCGTCGGCCGACGGGCTGCGGCTCTACTACCGCGACTATCCGGCTATGGAATCCGGCCGCGTGCCGGTGCTGTGCCTGCCCGGACTGACCCGGAACAGCCGCGATTTCGAGGCCATTGCGCTCCGCATCCAGCGCCGCCGCCGCGTCCTGAGCGCCGACCTGCGCGGTCGCGGCCGCTCGCAGCACGACCCCAACTGGCGGAACTACCATCCGGGCACGTACGTTGCCGATGTCGCACGGCTGCTCGTGGATGCGGGCGTGCCACGCGTGATCATTCTCGGCACGTCGCTCGGCGGCATCCTGGCCATGATCGTCGCGGCTACCGCGCCGCAGCTGCTCGCGGGCGTGATCCTGAACGACGTCGGGCCCGAGGTCGCGCCGGAAGGGCTCAGGAGGATCTCGACCTACGTCGGCAAGACCCCGGCGGTCCGCACCTGGGAGGAGGCCGCCGCGCAGGCGCGCGCGACGTACGGCCTGGCCTGGCCCGATGCGACCGACGAGGACTGGATGAGCTTCGCGCGACGCAGCTACGAGGAAGTGGACGGCGCGCCGCGGCTCGCGATGGATCCCATGATCGGCGAGGCCGTGCGAGCCGCGCCGGCCGGTGCCGCGCCGGACCTGTGGCCCGTCTTCGCCGCACTCGGGCCGATTCCGACGCTCGCGCTGCGGGGTGAGCTGTCGGACGTGCTCTCGCAGGACACGTTCGATCGCATGGCCCGCGAGAAGCCGGACCTCGTGCGGGTCACCGTGCCGCGCCGCGGGCATCCTCCGATGCTGGACGAGCCGGAGAGCGTGCGGGCGATCGAGGAATTCCTCGCGCGACTCGACTGAGCGCCCGTTGGCCGTCGGCGCCGCGCGGCGATTTGCGGCCCATAATGCGCGAATGATCCGCCGTCTCGATGTTCGCGCGTGGATCCTGATCGCCCTGGGTGGGCTGTTCCTGGCGACCTTGCTCGCGATGGCGGCGCCGCTCGGCTGGCCATTCGAGCTCTTCAGCCACTTCCGCCCGCAGTACGCGGCTGCGGCGCTGATTCTTGCGCTGCTCCTGGTGCTGCTGCGCAGGCCCTGGCCTGCAGTCCTGGCGGCCCTGCTGGCGATCTTCCACGCACTGCCGGCAATGCAGCGGACCGTCGCGGAAGAACCGGTCGCTGCCTGTTCGGGGCCGGCGTTCACGGTCATCACCGCGAACCTGCAGTACAGCAACCACGGCACCCAGCCTTTCCTGGACTGGCTCGCGGCGCATCCGGCCGACCTGGTCGTCGTGCAGGAGGTCACTGCGGGTTGGGCCGGGGAGTTGTCGCGCGTCGCAGCCTATCCGCACCGGAAGCTCCTCGTTCGCGAGGATCCCTACGGCATCGGCGTCCTGAGCCGCTGGCCACTCGAGGCCATCGAGCCGGAGGACTTTGCCGGTGACGGCCTGCCATCACTCTGCGGCCGTGTCGCGATCGCCGGGGAGCCACTGCGCTTCCTCGCGCTCCACACTCACTGGCCGATCGTGCCGAGCCTCGCGAGGGCCCGCGACGAGTCGCTCGAGGCTGCGGCGGAGATGTTGCGGTCCGGGCAGGGTCCGGCAGTCGCGTTGGGCGACCTGAACCTGACGATCCACTCGCCGGAATTTGCGCGCTTCCTCACGGCGAGCGGGTTACGCGACTCGATGGACGGCGCATGGTGGCGGCCGACGTGGATGGCCGGTTTCTGGCCGCTCGCGCTCCGGATCGATCACGTGCTCGTGTCACCCGCCGTGTGCGTCGAGAGCACCGAGGTCGGGCCGTCGATCGGGTCGGATCACCGGCCGGTGATCGCACGGCTGCGACTCGCCGCGCCCGTGGCGAGCCGATCGCAGGCGAATTCCTTCTGACCACGCTCGGTGAACAGGGGAGCGCGCCGTGGGTGACAACAGGATCTCGACAGCGGATGTGCGACGCGAGGAGCACGGCGCATCCGGCGGGCGGTGGGTCGCGGTCGTGGAGGGACACGAGGCCGAGATGACCTATTCGCGGGCGTCGGCGGCGCTCATCATCATCGACCACACGGGAGTGCCGGACGCGCTTCGTGGCCGCGGCGTCGGGCAGGCGCTGGTCCTGCGCGCGGTCGAGGACGCGCGGCGCGAGGGCTTCAGGATCATTCCACTCTGTCCATTCGCCAAGGCGCAGTTCGAGCGTCACGCGGAATGGCGGGACGTCCTCTCCGCCTGAGGACGATGGAGCCGCCGTGTGCGCTCAGTCCGCCGCCAGCGTTTCGCCGGTCGGAGGCGCGAACTCCCGGCAGCACTCGATGAGCCAGCCACGGAAGCGCACGACCTTGGGCAGCGAGAAGTGCTCGGGCGGCGCGACGAGGTACCACGCATTGCGCTGCTGCACGCTCGGCATCATCGGGCGCACGAGCCGGCCTGCCGCGAGATCGGCGGCGACCAGCGACCAGCGGGCGAGCGCGACGCCCTTGCCCTGCTCGACGGCGGTCAGCGTCGCGGCCGAGTCCTCGGCCATCGGGACGGTCTCGGCTCGCGTCGTGTCGCCACCGACGCGACGCAGCCAGTCCACCCAGGGCTCGGCGCGGCTGTGGATCAGCGGGTAGCGTGAGAAATCGTTCAGCGTCTCGATCGGTCCGAGCTTCGCGAGCAAGGCCGGGCTGCAGACGGGGAAGACCCACTCGTCGAGCAGGCGCTCGGACTTGAGGCCCGCCCAGTTGCCGGAGCCGTAGAGGATGGCGGCGTGAAAGTCGTCGCGGCTGAAGTCGAGTCCCGCGCGCGCCGGCCCGAAGCGGACCTCGATCTCGGGGTGGCGGCGCGTGAACTCACCGAGCCGCGGCAGGAGCCAGCGCTGCAGGAACTCGCTCGGCACGCTCAGGTTCAGCATGCCGCCGACGCGCTCGCGTCGCAGGCGATCCACCGCGCGGCGCAACTCGTCGAGGCCGCGCCGGACGCCCGGCAGCAGTTCGGCGCCTTCCTGGGTCAGCGCGACGGCGCGGGTATGACGACGGAACAGCGGCACGCCGATGTCGGCCTCGAGCGACTTGATCTGCGCGCTCACGGCGGCGGTCGTGACCCCGAGTTCCTTTGCCGCGGCCGTGAAGCTGAGGTGGGTCGCGACGGCCTCGAAGACGCGCAGTGCGTTCAGGGGCAGGCGACCGGATTCCGCTGACATCAGCTGCGCCTCGAGTAAACTATTGATTGACAATACGGATCGCGAGCCTTGTGTGCAAGGCTAATCCGTAGAATCTTTCGAGGGAATCTGAAAAAAGGAGCCGCCATGGGGCAGCCCGGCAACCTGAGAATCGAGCCCGCCCGGCCGGAGGATGTGCCGGCCATCATCCGGCTGATCCGTGAACTCGCCGAGTTCGAGCGCCTCGCGCACGAGGTGCAGATCGAGCCCGGTCCGCTCAACGAGCACCTGTTCGGCGCGCACCCCTATGCCGAGGCAATCATGGCGCGGGTCGGCGCAGAGACCGTCGGCTTCGCGCTCTTCTTCCACAACTACTCGACGTTCGTCGGCCGCCCGGGCCTGTACCTCGAAGACCTCTACGTCGGGCCCGCACACCGTGGCCGCGGATACGGCGAGGCGCTGCTTCAGCATCTCGCGAGACTGGCGCTCGCTCGCGGCTGCGGACGTTTCGAGTGGTCCGTGCTCGACTGGAACGAGAAGGCCATCGCGTTCTACCGCAAGCTCGGCGCCGTCGCGATGGACGACTGGACGGTCTATCGGGTCGCCGGTGACGCACTCGAAAAACTCGCGAGCAGCAAGGGGGCCATGACATGAACGAGCGACGGAACATCTCGACCGGGACGCCCTGGGAACCGATCGTCGGCTATTCGAGGGCGGTGCGCGTCGGCTCCTTCGTGTGGGTGGCGGGCACGACTGCGACCGGTCCCGACGGCCGGATCGTCGCGCCGGGTGATGCCGCGGGGCAGACTCGGCAGGTCCTGACGAACATCCGCGCGGCCCTCGAGCGCGCCGGCGCGAACCTCGAGCACGTGGTGCGCACGCGCATCTACGTGCGTGACGTCCGCGACTGGGAAGCGATCGGGCGCGTCCACGGCGAATTCTTCGGGAACATCCGTCCCGCGACGGCGATGGTGGAGGTGAGCGGTCTCGTGGATCCGGCGATGCTGGTGGAGATCGAAGCCGACGCCTGCGTGCCGGACTGAAACCGCCGTCTCCGGCGCCGCGAATGTGGTGGGCCCGGAGGAAGCTTCCATGGTCATCGCCCGATCCGTCGGCGTGATCGCCGTCGCCGCCATGCTCGCAGCCTGCTCGTCCGCCCCGACCATCCCGACCGCGAAGAGCGTGGACCTCCCGCGCTTCATGGGCGACTGGTACGTGATCGCGAACATCCCGACCTTCGTCGAGAAGGACGCGTACAACGCCGTTGAGTCCTACCGCGTCGACAAGGACGGGTCCATCGCGACTACGTTCACGTTCCGCCAGGGCAGCTTCGATGGGCCGGAGCGGGTGATGCACCCGCGCGGCTTCGTGCGCGACCACGAGTCGAATGCCGTGTGGGGCATGCAGTTCGTCTGGCCGATCAAGGCCGAGTACGTGATCGCCCACGTGGATCCCGACTACACGGAGACGATCATCGCCCGCAGCAAGCGCGACCACGTGTGGATCATGGCGCGCAAGCCGGTGCTGCCAGAGGAGGACTACGCGCGGCTCGTCCGGATGGTGGCCGAGCTGGGGTACGATACGAGCAAGCTGCAAAAGGTACCGCAGCGCTGGTGAGCCGGACGCTGCGGCCGCGCCTGCCCGTCGGCCCTCGAGGAGATCGGTCATGAATCACAAGGCCTTCGTCTGCTTTCTCGGACTGCTCGCCTTCCCCGGTCTCGCGGCCGCGCAGTGGTCCGCCACGGCACCCGCGAGTACACGGTCGGGGTGCTCCTCCAGGCGAACGGCCGCTGCCCCGCCGGCGGCCGCGAAGTCGATGCCCCCGCCGATCACCCAGGACCAGTTGCTCGAGCGGCAGGCGAAGCACGATCCGACGCTCTTCGTAATCGATGCGCGCACTCCGCAGGAGTACGCGGCCGGTCACGTGCCGGGCGCCGTGAACATTCCCTACGACCAGGTCGCCGCGCACCTGGGCGAGATCCCGAAGGACGAGGACGTCGTGGTCTATTGCCACTCCGGGCGTCGCGCCGGTCTCGCGGCGGAGACGCTCGAGAAGGCGGGCTACAAGCGGCTCCTGCACCTGCAGGGCGACATGCAGGCCTGGCAGAAGGACGGCCGGCCGGTCGAGACCGCGGCGGAGACGAAACCCGGCGGTTGAGGCGGGCTCAGGCGCCGAGCGCCACGTCGAGGTCCGCGATCAGGTCGGAGGCGGCCTCGAGGCCGATCGCGACCCGCAGCAGGTTCTGCGGTGTACGGCTCTGCGGTCCCTCCATGGACGCGCGATGCTCGATCAGGCTCTCGACGCCCCCGAGGCTCGTGGCGCGCGTGAATATCTTCGCTCGCGCGGCGACCAGCATCGCCTCGCTCGCGCCGCCCGGCACCTGGAACGACAGGACGGCGCCGAAGCCCCCGCTCATCTGTCGCGCCGCCAGCGCGTGTCCCGTGTGATCGACAAGGCCCGGGTAGTAGACACGCTCGACGCGGCGGTCCTGGCTCAGGAACTGCGCGACGGCGGCTGCGTTCGCGGACTGCGCGCGCACGCGCAGCGGCAGGGTCGCGAGGCTGCGCAGCACGAGCCAGCAGTCGAACGGTGACGGCACGCCGCCCGCCGTCGCCTGGAATTCCCGCAGCCGGTCGAGCATCGGCCCGCGCTCGCGGACGACGAGTACACCGCCGAGCACGTCGCTGTGCCCACCGAGGTACTTGGTCGTGCTGTGCATGACGAGGTCCGCGCCGAGGGTGAACGGCTTCTGCAGGATCGGGCTCGCGAACGTGTTGTCGCAGGCCACGAGCGCGCCGCGCTCGTGGGCGATCGCGGCCAGTGCGGCAATGTCGCTCACGCGGAGCAACGGGTTCGACGGCGTCTCGATCCAGAGCATCGCGGTCGGCGACTCGAGCGCTCGCGCCACCGCGCCGGGGTCCGTCGTGTCCACGAACTCGGCCCCGAGGCCCCACTTCGGCAGCAGCTCGCGCAACTGCTTTGCCGTGCCGTGATAGCAGTCGGCGGAACAAACAATCCGCCCGCCGGGGGCCGCGAGCGAAAAGGCCGCAAGCGTGGCGGCGGAGCCCGACGCGAATGCGACCGCGTCGGCGCCTCCTTCCAGCGCCGCGATCGCGCGCTCGAGCGAGCTTCGATTCGGATTGCTGGCCCGCGTGTAGTAATGGCCGTGCGGATAGGAGCCGTCCGCGCTGCGCTCGAACGTCGTCGAGAGATGGATCGGCTCGCGGAGAGCGCTCGTCGCCGGGTCGGGCTCGCGGCCGGCGTGCACGGCCAGTGTCTCGATCTTCACGGGGGACCCTCGTACTCCTGCATCGCGACCACGATCAGCCCGGGACCTCCGTGGACGCCGAATGCGCTGCCGACGGGCAGCACCCGGTCGTAGACGACGTTGTCGGAACGCAGTTGCCCGAGCAGCCACTTCGCCTCGGCCTCGCAGTTCGCGTGCCCGACGAGCAGCCGGTACCGGCGGCCGGAGTGCATCCGTCGCCGCAGGAAGCGGGCGAATTTCTCTTTCAGGTTGCGGCGCCCGAACAGCGCGCCACCCACGGTCACCCGCCCCTTGTGGGCATGCAGGATCGGCATGATGCCGATCGCGTCGGCGACGTTCTTCACCCAGCGCGGGACGCGTCCGCCGCGCACGGCCCACTCGAGCGAACCCACGAGCGCGAACGTCCGTGTCTTCGGCAGGATCGCGCGCGTCGCTTCGACCACACGCTCGGCGTCGTAGCCCGCCTGCGCGCATTCCGCCGCGTACATCGCGACCAGCCCTTCGCCGAGCGAGGCGTTCTCCGAATCGAGCACCGTCACCTTGCCGTGCGCCGTGATGCGCGCGGCAGCGCTCTCCGCGGCGCCGCAGGTGCCGCTCACCAGGCGCGAGATGTTCACGGACACGACGGATGGGTAGTGCGAGGCCAGGAACTCGAAGGTGCGGCGGAAGTCACCGGGCGGCGGCTGCGAGGTCTTGGGGTGGTGCGGGTTGCGCTGCAGTTCCTCGTAGAACTCCTCCGGCGTCATGCCTACCTTGTCGAGGTAGCTCTGCTCGCCGAAGTGGACTCGGATCGGCACCATGTGGATGTCGAGCCGGTCCATCTCGTCCTCGGGGATGTCGGCGCCGGAGTCGGCGACCACGGCGACCTTGCGGCCGACGGCGTGTGCGGCGTGCTGCTGCCGCTGCATGTCGTCCGCCTTCTCGCCCGAGACCTCGCCGTAGCGCCCGGCGATGCGGAAGACCTCGGCCGGATCGTTGACGTGGATGTGCACGCGGACCTTGTTCTGCAGCCCGGCCACGACGAGGCTACCCCCCACGGCGGAGAGTTCCTCGCGCAGGTGCCGGCGGTCGATGCGATCGCCGGTCACGACGCACTCGGTGCAGTAGCGGTACGCGAGATCCTCCTCGCCGCCCGCCGTGACCTCGCTCGCCGAGTCGACCACTGCCGGCACCGGCGTAACCGGCTCCTCCTCCGCTCCACTCTCGATGTAGTCCGTCACGCCGGCGATGAATTCGACAAAACCCAGGCCCCCGGCGTCCACCACGTTCGCCTTGCGCAGCGCCTCGAGTTGCAGCGGCGTCCGGTCGAGCGATCGCTGCGCCGCGTCCACGCCCCGGCGCAGCAGCGCGCGGAAGTCCCTCACCCCCTCGCGCCGCACGCGCTGGACTTCGTGCGCGAAGTCGGTGAGCACCGTGAGGATCGTGCCTTCGCGCGGCTCGCTCAGGCTTTCGCGCGCATAGGCGGCGCCGCCGTGAACGCCTTCGACGAAATCGTCGGCGCTCAGGTGGCGCAGGTGGCCGAGGCGGTCGCACACGCCGAGGAAGAACTGCGCGAGGATCGCGCCGGAATTGCCGCGGGCGCCGTCGAGCGCGGCGTCCGCCACGCGCGTGAGGGTCTTGCCTGCGTGGCTGTCGGGCCAGCGTTGCAGCGAGCCGAGCACGGCGCTCATCGTGAGCGCGAGATTGGTGCCGGTGTCGCCGTCCGGCACCGGGAACACGTTGATCTTGTTCAGGTGCTCCTGGCGGGAGAGCAGCCGCAGGATGCCGGCCCTGAACGCGCGATTGAGGCGTAATCCGTCGAGGCTGTCCGCGACCACGACTGCCGAGTTCACCGCTGCTGCTCCCTGGTCAGTCCCGCGTCAGGACGAACTGCCGGCCGCGGTACTCGAGGATCGCGCCGTCCGGCGTGATCTGGCGCACGACGGGTCCCTCGACCATCGTGTCGCCCTCGCGGTACTTGTGTGCATTGATGAAGACCATCCGGTCCGCGGGCTTGTTCGAGTAGACGTGCAGTTCGAGTTTGAGCGCCGGCACGCCCCCGGCCGCGGACACCTCGTCGGCGGTCGGCAGCTTCGGGCCCGCGGACGGTGCGGTGTTCGACCGCGGCTCGGCCTCGTACTGCGGCGATCCGACGGACGACGAGTCCGGCAACGACTCGTAGATCACCTTGCCCTTTCCGCTCGGCGCACGCGTGACGGCCGGCGGGCCCGGCGGCACGGCTGCTGCCTGCGCGGCCATCTGCGGGTCGAGCGAGGGCGCGCTGGCCGAAACCTCGGCTTCAAGTGGATTGCGATTGCTCGCAGCCTCGGCCGGCTCGGCCTCGCGCGCAGGCTGAAGCATGGGCGGCGGGTTCGGCACTGCACTCGTCGCAGGCGCGGTCTGCGTCATCGTGACTTGTGCCGGGGGCGCCGCCGACGGTGCGGCCGGTACGGGCGCTTGCGGGCCGGCGACGGCCGGTTGACCCGCAGGCTCGCGCGAGGCCTTGCGGATCAGCAGCACGCCGACCGCCACTAGATTCACCAGCAGCAGCGCGATCGCCGCGGTCGCCCACACGTTGCTGCGCGGCTTCGGCGGTGCGACGGCGACTTCCGCGAGTGCCGGTCCCGTCTGTCGCTGGCGCTCGTGCTCGGACTTGCGCAGGGCATCGAGGATGAACGACATGGTTCAGCCCCCCGCGACCTGCGACACGATGGTCGGCGAGCCCGTCGCGCCGATCGCGGTGTCGAGCACGATCTGCGTCTGCACGCCGGCGACGCCGTCCACGGTGAGGCGATGCTGGCGCTGGAAGTCCTGCACGAGACGTGTCAGGTCTTCGTCGTACGCGTCGCTGCCGCCTTTCGTGGCGGGCAGGCCCTGGGCGGTGCGCAGACTGTCGCGCAACCAGCGCACGTCGTCACCGCGCATGCCGGGTCCGAGCGACTTGGCGACGGCCATCGGTGGCCGCCAGAGCAGCAGGAAGTCGCCGAACCAGTACCGCGAAGCGGTGGCGATCGGGACCTTGCGCGACTCGCCGCCGAACTCGAACGTCGCCGAGTCGTCGGACAGCGCGGTGAGCAGGACCTGGTGAGTGCGGCCGAGGTCGTCGGTCAGGGTCAGGATCGCCGGCCGGTTCAACGTGCGGAGCTGCGCCCACGAGCCCTTCTGGAATAGGCATTCGAGGCCCTGCCGCGCGGCCTGGTCACAGCCCTTGCCCTTCGTCGGGTCGTAGGTCACGCCCCAGAGCGTGAAGAGCCTCGCGAGCGCGGCCTCGGTCGTGGTGTCGTTTGCATGCCGGGCCAGCAGCTCGTCGATCGGCACGACGGGCTCGGGTGTCGGCACCGCCGCAGTCGCTCCGGCGGGCGGCGGTGAGATCGCCGGCGCGCTGGCCGCAACAAGCGGCGCAGATGCGGGGGCTGCGGCCACGGGCGCAGGTTTGTCGCCCTGTCTCGCCGAGATGAGGCTCGCGATGCCGACCGCGACGAGCGCGACCGCTGCGGCGACCGCGCCGGCCGTCGCCCACTTGAGCCACGGTGCCGGGACCGGCCGGCCGTACACCTCGGAGGCGGCCTGCCGGACGAGCGCTCCGCCGGCGCGATGATCCTCCTGCGTGAAAGCGCCGAGCAGCGCGCGATCGCAGATCACGTTGATGACGCGGGGCACGCCGCCGCTCAGGCGATGGATCTCGCGCAGTGCGGTCGGCGTGAACACCTCGGCCGTCGAACCCGCGACCCGCATGCGGTGCTTCACGTATCCGGCGCTTTCCTCGGTCGAGAGCGGGTTCAGGTGATAGCGCCCGGTGATGCGCTGCGCGAGCTGCCGCAGCTCCGGCTTGTCGAGCAGGTCGCGCAGTTCCGGCTGCCCGATCAGGATGATCTGCAGCAGCTTGGTCGTAGCGGTCTCGAGGTTCGTGAGGAGCCGCACCTGCTCGAGCGTCTGGGTGCTCAGGTTCTGCGCCTCGTCCACGATCAGCACGACGCGCCGCCCGCGCGCGTGCGTGTCGAGCAGGTGGCGGCCGAGCAGGTCCATCAGTGTCTTAGTGCTGCCACGGCCGGCCTCGGGCACCGGGATGTGCAGCTCCTCGCAGATGGTGAGCAGGAATTCGGCGGGCGTGACGCGCGGGTTCAGTATCAGGGCAACGTCCGCGTGCCCGGGCAGTTGCTCGAGCAGGCTGCGGATCACGGTCGTCTTGCCGGTGCCGACCTCGCCCGTGAGCTGTATGAAGCCGCCCGCCTCGTTGATGCCGTACAACAGGTGCGCGAGCGCCTCCGCATGCCGCTCGCTCAGGTACAGGTAGCGGGGGTCCGGCGTGATCGCGAACGGCTTTTCCTGGAGTCCGAAAAAGCTCGTGTACATGCGGAGTTAGGCCGTTCCAGGGGGGCTGGCTGGGCCGTCAATGATGGCAGCCCGGGCGCCGGGTGGCTAGCCGGGATCGTTCGCGACCAGGCGGGCGAGCAGCTCCTTCGCCAGCTTCGCACCCACTGCGGCGGTGCGGCCGTCCGGGTCGAGGGCGCACGATCTCCACGCCGAAACGCCGCGCGCTCATGGACCCGTACCTCTCTTGGGCCGCGGCTCCAGCGCGCTCGCCGGCTTCAGGGCGACCTTGCCGAACTTTTCGCGGATGCGGTCCACCGCCGCGTCGAGCTCCCGGTTACGGACGGTCTGCGGCGCGGTAAACAGGTCGAGCTGAGCGGCCGGCGACAGTTCGCTCACGCCGACGCCGAGCAGGCGCAGTGCGGCGCGCGGCTGCGCGGCGAGCCACGCATCGAGGAGCTCGAGCGCGATCGCGGTCACCACGCGCGTTTCCTGCGACGGCGGCTCGAAATGCCGCTGTCGCGTGTAAGTCGTGAAGTCCCTGCGACGGATCTTGACGGTGACGCACCCGGCCATGAGTTCGCGGGCCCGCAAGCGTGCGCACGCCTTGTCCGCCAGGCGCACGATTTCGGCACGCAGCCGGGCGTGGTCCGCGATGTCCGTGTCGAAGGTCTCCTCGGCGCTGACCTGCTTCTCGTCGCGGTCGGGCACGACCGGCCGGTCGTCGATGCCCGCGGCGCGCTGCTGTACCCGCTCCGTGTAGCGGCCGAAGATCGGCCGCAGGCTGGCGGGGTTCGCCCGGCTCAACTCGCCGAGCGTCTGGATGCCGAGCGCCTCGACCTTCGGCGCCGTCTTCGCGCCGAGCCCGAAGAGCCGGCGGATCGGCAGCGGATCGAGCAGCGCACGCACCTCGCCGGGCCGCACGACCACGATTCCGTCGGGCTTGCGCAGGTCGGACGCGATCTTCGCGACGAGCTTGTTCGGCGCGACGCCCACCGACGCGGTGAGCTGCGTGCGCTCGCGGATGCGGCGCTTGATCTCGACGGCGATCTCCTCGGCCGGGCCGAGTGCGCCGATGCTGCCGGTGACGTCGAGAAAAGCCTCGTCGAGGGACAGTCCCTGCACGAGCGGCGTGAACTCGTGGAAGACGTCGAAGATGCGGCGCGACTCCCCGGCGTAGTGCGAAATGCGCGGATGCACGCATACGGCGTCGGGACAGCGGCGGAGCGCTTCGCGCATTGGCATCGCCGAGTGGACGCCGAACTTCCGGACTTCGTAGCTCGCGGCGGCGACGACACCGCGCCCGCCGGTGCCGCCCACGATCACCGGCCGGCCGCGCAGCGCCGGATCGTCGCGCTGCTCGACGGACGCGTAGAACGCATCCATGTCCACGTGCAGGATCCAGCGCTCGGTTGCGGCCATGGGCGTGCCCGCGTCGTCAGAGAGTCAGCGCCGTGTAGAACAGGAGTCCGACGGCCGTGATGGTCATGCAGAAGAGGTAGGCGATGCCGAGAGTCGAATACTTGAGGAGCGTGACGAACCACCCCTGGCCGTAGACGCGACGCATCGCGAGGTACAGGTAGATGGGCGCGTAGATGACGAAGGCGGCAGTGAGGAGCCCGCCGGCCGCGGTAGCGCCCTTCGCGAAGGCCGTACCGGGTGCGAGCCCTCCGCCGCGCTCGAGGATGAGGATGACGAGCCCGCCGAGGAAGAAGAACGCGTGGTAGTGCACCACGAAGAGCAGGTGCTCGACGTAGTAGCGGCCAGAGCCGATGTAGAGCAAGTACATGACCGCGGCGATGAGCGGCAGGAAGATGAACATCATCTTCGGCGTGTTCTCGAACAGTGCGCGGCCGAAGCTCGGCGTGTCGGCCCAGATCTTCCGGCAGGCCTGTCGCAGGCGCGGCTCGAAGTCCTTGCCGAAGGCGCCGATCTGCACCTTGAAGTTCTGCGAGCTGCACGGGTCGTTCATCAGCTGCTTGACCGGGGCGAGATCCGCCTCCGGCAGGGTAGCCAGCTTCGTCCGCAGTTCCTGCCGCACTCGCTCGCGATCCTTCTGGTCGACGCGCTTCACGACCGAGTCGATCAGGCGCTCCGTCTCCGCGTCGAGCTTGCGTGCGACGGGCGGCGTCGCCGTTGCCGTGGGTGCCGACGGCTTGGCGCCAGCGGCCGGGGGCGTCGCCGTGGAGCTTCCGTCGTCGACCTTGATGCCGAGGCTCGCGCCGCCGTCCTTGTCGATCTCGAACTTGAAGGCGCTGCCGACGTCGTTGCCGACCGACGCGAGCAGGAAGAACGCGACGCTCAGCAGCAGGTACATGCGGAACGGCGGTGTGTAGCTCGCCCGGCGGCCGCGCAGGTATTCCTGCGTGAGGAGCCCGGGACGGAACGCGAGCGGGAACAGCGTGCGCCAGAGCCGTGAGTCCCAGTTCAGCACGTCGCCGACGACGTCTTTCGTCATGCCCCACAGCGAGAGCACGCGCACCTTCGCACGCTGTCCGCAGTGCGAGCAGTGCTGGCCGGTGAGTACTTCGCCGCAGTTCAGGCAGTTCTCGGTGGAGACCTTGCCACGGATGAACTCCTCGCGATGCAGGAGCACCCGTCGCTCGGCCGTGAAGCGGTCGCCGAACAGGCGAACACCGGTCTCCCGCATGCGCGGGGCGTGGTTCTCCAGATAGTCGTCGAGCGCGGCCTGGTCGCGCAGGCGGTACTGCACGGTGCGCCGGATCCGGCCGGGCACGCTGCCCGCGTCCGCGAGCACTTCCGCGGAGAGGAACCCCGGGAACTGCAGAAGGTCGGCGATGTGGTCGCGCAGCCACGTGTCGAAAGGGCCCTCGATGGCGGCTTCTGCCTCGAGGTCCACCTCGTAGATCACGTTGCCGTCGGTCGGCAGGATCTCGCTCACGCGCGCAAGGGTATCAAGGAGTCGAGCCGGGCGGTGCGCTCACGAAAGCGCGAAACGCGACTCCCCGGTCGCGCCACGCCCGGGCCGCGTCCTCGAGGATGGCCACCGCCGTGTCGAACACCTCGGGCGCGGTCGCCCGCAGTTCCCCGGCATGCTCGAGGATGAGAACGTAACCCGGCGCCGCACGCCAGCCCAGGTCGGCGAGGCAGTCGAAGAGCGCGTCCCAGTTGTCGCCGAACCAGGACGGAAATCCGAGAGCGCTCGACACGCGCTCGAGCAGGTCGTCCTTGCTCGTGCAGCCCGCGAGGTCGATGCGCACGCAGTCGAGGCCGAGTGACCCCGCCAGCATGCAAATGGCGGCCGTCGCGTCATCGGTGAGACTCGTGACGCGCACGACAGCGTCGCTGGCATGTGCGCCGTCAGTCGGCACGCCGCTCATCGTTCGATCTCCACGCGCCGGAACGTCCGGTAGTGATCGTCGGTGTAGTAGAAGACCTCCGGCGGGTCGCCACCGGCGACGATGCGCCGCGCTCCCCGATCGCCCGCGCCCGGCGTCTCCACCGTGTACTCGCGATAATAGCCGCGCGGCCGCCCGGGCAATCGCTGCTCGCGGTTCTGGAAGACGACGCCGTCACGCGCATACGGATGAGGCCCGCCGCGCTCGATCGCCCGCAGTGTCTCGATCGCCTCGGGCGGGAGAAATGCCGGATAACGCGCTGCCCCGGCGTCCGTAGCACGTGCCGCGGCGGGGGCCGGCACCGGCTCCGGCGGCACTGGCCTGTTCGTAGTGGACCACCACTCGAACAGCGCGAACGCCGCGAGCGCAATGAGAGCGATGCGAAGGGCCCGGGACACGCGCCGATCTTAACGTGTCCGTGCCGCCGGCGGAGACC
>JBBIVG010000029.1:8455-17524 GCA_037439865.1 Nevskiaceae bacterium | reverse complement strand
CGGACAGTGATGCGGTCGTCACCTCGCTCGGGCCTCGTCCCTGTTTGCCGTGGTCATTGCCGCTTCCAATCTGCGGAGCATAGAATCCCCCACGCCAAGTACAACACAAGGTCAAGAATGGCAAGCCCAGAGCTGGGTTGGCGCCGGGTGGCGGAGGAGGCCCGGCGCAGGGGAGCAGGCCCGGCAGTCATCGCGTACTTCGTCACGCTGGTGCTGCTGGTCGTGGCTGTGCGCATCGTGAATCCGGGCGCCAATCCGCTGGCGGACGGCCTGCACCAGGCCATGGCGGTTGGCGGGATTCTGCTTGCGGCCGTCGCTGCGTGGTTTGTCCCCGCTCCGCGGGCCGCCGGGGCACCGCAGCCGCAGGTCGTACCGACGCCATCGCCAGCCGCCGCCCCCCCGCTTTCGGACGCTGCCCGCGCCTCGATCGCCGTGCTCCCGCTCGAGAGCCTCTCCCGCGGCGACGACGACGAACTGATGGCCAAGGGCTTCTCTGCCGAAATCATCCGCGCCCTCTCGGGCGTTCCCGACCTGCGCGTGGTGCCGCACGTCCAGTCCGCGATGTACGCGGGCCGCAAGCTGCAGGACGTGGCCCACGAACTCGACGTGCGTTATGTACTCTCCGGGAGCCTGCAGCGCACCTCGCAGCGCGTCCGGGTGATCGTCATGCTGACCGACGCCGCAAACGGCAAGCAGGTGTGGTCGGAGTCCTACGATAAGGACATCGACGACATCTTTCAGGTGCAGCGCGACGTCGCCGAGGCGATCGCGATCGAGACCGGGTCGCGGTTCCTCAACATCATCTCGCAGGACCTGTGCCGGCAGGCGCCGCAGGGGCTGTCCGCCTGGAGCCTGACGCACAAGGCCGTGACGTTCTGGACGATGAACTTCACGCCCGAGGCGTCGCTCGAGGCGATCGGCTGGCTCGAACGCGCGATCGAGCTCGAGCCGGACAACGCGATGGCGCACGTGCTGCTCGGCTTCGTATTGAACCAGCGGGTCGTGAACTCGTACGCGGGCGAGCGTGCCTACGTCGAGAACGAGCGCGCCCTGGCGGAAGTGGACACGGCGATGCGGCTCGCGCCGCGCGACGCGACGGTCATGGAGTACGCAGCGCTGGTCTGGCTCAACTGCGGGTTCCGCAACCGGTGCCTGCAGACGGCGCGCCGTGTCGTCGCGACGGCACCATTCAACATGGTCGCGTGGGGCTACCTCGGCTGCGCGCTCACCTGGGGCGGGAGCGACGCCGAGATCAAGGAGGGCCTCGCGGTCCTGCAGCGGCTGCTCAAGGTCGCGCCCAACCACCCCTCGGTGCCCTTCTGGCACTTCTTCCTGGCCGCGGGCCACGCGGAGGCCGGCGACTTCGCGGCGGCCCGTGAACACGCGCAGGCTGCCGTGGAATACCATCCCGCTTTCTGCCTCGGCTGGGTCACGCTCGCGAATGCCCTCGGCGCCCTCGGCGACAAGGACGGCGCCGCCCGCGCGGTTGAGCGCGCACAGCGGGTCAATCCCCTGTTCCACATCGAGGGGCACCAGCGCTACATCCACGCCATATCTCATGAAACGCCTGCTACGCCTCTCAAGCAGACCTGCGGTCTCGTGAAGGCCGGCCTGCTGCCACCGTGGGAGCAGGTCGCGCATGGCTGAGTCGCTCACGGACGGGATATGGGTCGTCATGCGCGCCGTCGCGCGCATGGCCGCGCGCTTCGCACGCTGGTTGATCCGCGCCGTCACCTGGCCGGCTCGCGTCTGGTGGCGCGCGTTCCGGCGCTCCAGGTGGCCCGGGCGAATCGGCCTGGCTGCACTCGCGAGCGTCGTCGGACTCGTCGCCCGGCTCGCTGTCGCGGTCCCGTGGCCCGGTTACTTGTTCGCGCCACCGTTCCGCACGGTCGAGTACGCCCCCGTGCACGACCTCAAGTACCTGCGCCAGGGATACGCGGACCCTGGCGCAGGAGCTGCCGCCGAACAGTGCCGCCACAAGCGGGAACTGTGTGCCACGGCGCAGACTGCCGCAGCTCGCGCGAACGGGCTCTGCTCCGACGCACCCGGCATCTGCGCGACGGTGGAACAGAATTGCGCGGACACGACCTCCGACGGTGTATGCGTCGAGGCGCGCCGTCAGTGTGACGAACTGAAAGCGACCTGCCGTTCCCGGACCGTCCCGGCGGAATGCGGTGCGATCCTGGCCTCGCAGTGCCCGGCCGTCGAGGAAACCTGGCAGGGTTGGACGAAGGAGGACCGCGACCGCTTCTATCACCATCCGCAGGGCTCCGCCCAGGTCATGCTCGCGCAGCTGCGGTACTCGTGGTTCGTGAACCTCGAGATGGCGTCCGGCCGCGAGCGATTCGCCGCGCCGCAGAACATGGCCCGCTACGGATTCCTCACCGACATCGACCAGCGGCCGGACCCCAAGTGGAATCCGGGCAACCTGCCCGTGGGATTCACGAAGTACTACGACCAGCGCGTCGGCGCGGAGCTGCTCGACTTCACCTGCAGCCTCTGCCACACGGGGGAGCTGCACTTCCAGGGCACCGCCGTACGCGTCCTCGGCGGCCAGGCGATGCACGCCATCACCGACATGAAGCCCGGCCAGTTCCAGGCAGAGATGATGGCCGCGCTGCTGGCGACCTACCTGAACCCGGTGAAATTCGCGCGCTTCGCGCACAACGTCATCGACACCACCATCCCTCCGGGTCAGGAAAAGGAGTTCGACTACGACGCGGCGAAGAAGAAGCTCCGCAGGGAGTTCGGCGCGACGATCCGCGTGCTGCTCGCCAACGCGTGGACCGACCTGAAGCACGGCAACTACCCGGTGTTCGAGGGCTACGGCCGCACGGATGCGACGCAGCGCATCGCGAACACGGTCTTCGGCCGCCACATCTCGCCCGACAACTACCGCCCCGCCACGGCGCCGGTCAGCTACCCGCAGCTGTGGGACATCAGCAAGTTCAACTGGGTGCAGTGGGAGGGCTACGCGTCGCAGCCGATGGCGCGCAACGTCAACGAATCGCTCGGCGTCGGCGCGCGGCTCGACCTGTTCGACGAGCTCGGTGCGCCGTTGCCGATGCACCTTCGCTACCAGACTTCGATCGAGCCCGACCGGCTGCACGCCATCGAGAGGACGGTCGCGAAACTGCAGGCGCCGGCATGGCCCGAGGAACTGTTCGGCCGGATCGACATGGCCAAGGCGCGCAAGGGTCGCGCCCTGTTTGACGTCAACTGCCGCCACTGCCACGGGCCGCACGTGGACCCGGCCGACCTGAGCGTGGTCGGCGAGTGGATCAGCTACTCCAACGACGCGCGCACCAGCTCGAGCGTGCGCTTCAAGTCCACCTATGACTGCTCCGAGCCAGGAGCCTGCGACGACAAGGGACGTTGCCTGATCGCAGACACCTGCCCGCAGCGCGTGACCTGCGAACTCTCGCGCCCCGCCGACCCGGCCACGGGCAAGCGACCCGCACCCATCGAGCTGTCGGCGCAGCAGTGCCTGAACCTGCAGAACCCGCAGCGCGTCGCGACCATCGACGGCAAGCCGGTCTTCAGGCTCGACGAGTTCGGCAACGTGGTGGATCTCGCTTGCGATCCGGGCAATCCGCGCGACCCGGCCGGATGCGCCGGTCAGCCGGATCACGTGCCCGAATGGCAGCTCTCGCTGCTGCCATTACGGGACATCGGCACGGATCGCAACGCAGCGCTCAACTTCGCGAACAACACCTACGACGCGAGTCGCCTCGGGTGGAACGCACAGCAGCTGCGCGAGCTGTGCCTCTCGGAGGCCGACATCCGCAGTATCAATCCGAAGAAGCTGAGCGCCGTGATGGGCCTCAACCTGATGAGCCTGTCGATCGCCCGCAGCTACTTCCGCGACCACAAGCCGTCGCCCGAGCAGCTCATGAAGTACATGGGTTACGGCATCCTCGACTTTCCGCGCGTCGAGGCGGCCCGCCTGCAGAACTACAAGTCGCGGCCGCTGCACGGCATCTGGGCCACGCCGCCGTTCCTGCACAACGGCAGCGTCCGCACGATCTACCAGATGATCTCGCCGCGCGAGGAGCGGGAGTCCTGGTACTGGTCGGGCACGAAGGAATACGACCCGGTCGACCTGGGTTACAGGAGCCTCGGCGTGCCTGGCGCGGTGCGCTTCGACACGAGCGTCACGGGCAATGCGAACGTCGGGCACGAGTTCCGCCAGGGCTGCCAGAAGAACGGCGTGATCGGCCGTTACCTCGAGCCGCACGAGCGGCGCGAGATCATGGAATATCTCAAGGTGATGGACTACACGCCGGGCGACGTCGGGTACGAGCCGGCCCTCTGCCGCGACGTGAACGACAAGGCGCAGTGCATCGCGTCCATCGAGGCCGACGAGCGCAGGGAACGGTCCGAGCATCCTCCCTGGGGCACGGTGGCGTTCGAAAAGAGCCGCTGGGAGCAGCACTGCAGCGACGACGACCTCATCTACGGGGACGCGTTGCCGAAGACACCCGCACCCGACGAGGTCTGGAACTCTTGGGCGATGGCGGCGGACAAGACCTGCAGCATCTACCGCAAGCTGCTCGAGTCGGAGGACACGCCCGGTGACCATTGAAGCGCGCAAGCGCGGCCCGCTGGAGACGCGAGGTCCCCGGACCCGATCGCTCGCGCTGCTCTCGGCGCCGTGTCGCTCTTGGCCGCAGCGCTCACCGGATGCAGCGGCAACAAGGACGGCGCCACCCGGAAGGCCGACCGCAATGCCGAGCACCTCGATCCCGACGAGATGAACCTGCTGCCGAGCATTCTCGCTTCGGGGCGGCAGCTCGTGGACGACGTGCAGAAGCAGTCGGGTCCGGCCTTCCGGCGCGACGCGCACGCGAAGGCGCACGGCTGCCTGCGCGCTGAATTCACGGTGCGTCAGGACCTGCCCGAGGCGCTGCGCAACGGCGTGTTCGTGCCTGGACGCACCTACAAGGCCTGGATCCGCTTCTCGAACGGCAACGCCTACCTGCAGCCCGACGCGACCAAGGACGCGCGAGGCATGGCGATCAAGCTGATGGACGTGCAGGGACCGAAGCTCCTCACGTCGCCCGACGAGGCGAATGCTCGAACCCAGGACTTCCTGATGATCAACTACCCGGTGTTCTTCAACCGGGACCCGGCCGAGTACGAGAGCTTCATCCGCTACCAGGCGGACGGCAGCGAGTTCGGCTACTTCCTGCAGGGCCTGAACCCGGCGAACTGGAAGCTGCGCGAGCTCTTCATCGGTTCGCGCGTACTGAACCGCATCGCCAATCCGCTGTACACCCAGTACTACAGCATGACCGCCTACGCCCTCGGCGTGGACCAGTCGGGCAGCGCGAGGCCGTTCCCCTACCGCCACGCGATGAAGTACAGCGCGAAGAGCTGCACGCCGCCCGACCACCGCAGCCCGGACGCGAGCGACGACGACTACCTTCGCCGCAGTCTCGCAGAGCACATGGCCAAGACGGATGGCTGTTTCGAGTTCCTGGTGCAGGTGCAGGACCCTGCGAAGAACATGCCGATCGAGGACCCTACCGTGCGATGGCGCGAGGCCGACGCCCCGTTCCAGGAGGTCGCGCGAATCCGCATCCCGCGACAGGAGTTCGACACGCCCGCGCAGAACGAATTCTGCGAGAACATGGCATTCACGCCCTGGCATGGGCACGTGGACCTGCGGCCACTCGGTGGCCTGAACCGCATCCGCAAGGCCGTGTACGAAGGCATCGCGGTGTATCGCCACGCGCGGAACGGCGTGGACTTCCGCGAACCGACGGGCTGGTGCCTCAAGCTCGACGGCAGCGCCTGCGACGATCCGGCGGACCGGGCGGAGTAACGCCGGTGCACTCGAGTGCCTCGCATGGACTGCTCGGAGCGCTGTGGCGCGCCGTCCGGTGGCTGCTCGTGCCCGCGTCGATCGTCGCGGCATATCTGTTCTTCTGGCCCACGCCGCTCGAACCCTACGCGTGGACGCCGCAGCCGAACCCAGGCACGGCCGGGCCCCGCTTCGTGCCGACGCAGGACCTCTCGGGTGCAGCGCCGCTTGCGTCGAACCTGATCGTCAATCGATTCGAACTCGCGCGCCGGCCCGTGAACTTCGGCCCCGAGGATGTCGCCGTCAGCCCACGCGACGGACTGGTCTACACGGGCATCGGTGACGGAAGGATCCTGTGCATCGACCCGCGGACGGGCGCGTCGAGCGAGTTCGCCAATACGCGGGGCCGACCCCTCGGCCTGGCGTTCGACTCGACGGGCGACGTTCTCTACGTGGCGGACGCGCACCTCGGACTGCTCGCCGTGGACACCCACGGCAAGGTCACGACGCTCGTCGACGAGGTGGACGGCCAGGCACTCAGTTTTGCGGACAACCTCGACGTCGCTCGGGACGGCACCGTGTGGTTCTCCGCACCGACCCGCCAGCACACGCTCGAGCAGGTGACGCTCGACGTATGGGACAGCCGGCCGACGGGCCGCCTGCTCCATTACGACCCGCGCACCGGAAAGGTCGAGACGGTGCTCGACAACCTGTTCTATGCAAACGGTGTCGAGGTCGCGAAGGACGGTTCGTTCGTGCTCGTCGCGGAATTTCTCGCGTATCGCATCCAGCGCTATTGGATCACGGGGCCGCGCGCCGGCTCGCACGAGATCTTCATCGACAACCTGCCCGGCTACCCCGACAACATCACGCGCGCGCCCGACGGGTCTTTCCTGGTCGGGCTGTCGCTCGCCCGTATTCCGGGTCTCGACAAGGTGCGACCGAATCCGCGCGCCGTCGAGATGATCTACCGGCTGCCCCCGTCGCTCACGCCGAAGCCGCAGTTCCCGGGATATCTGCTGCAGCTCGCGCCCGACGGCAAGGTCCGCCGATTCGTCGCCGACGAGACGGCGGGCAGCCTGGCACAGATCACGGCGGCCGCGGTCCTGCCGGGAACGGACGCCAAGGGACAGCTCGAAGTGGTCACCGGCAGCCTGCTGGTCAATGCCGTGCGGCGTTTCCCGCTGGTCTCGACGCGTGACTGAGTCGCGCCCTGTCCGCATCCTCACCGTGGACGGCGGAGGCATTCGCGGCATCATTCCAGCGGTCGTGCTGACCGCGCTGCAGGAGCGGCTGCCACGCCCCCTCGCCGAGTACTTCGACGTGATCGCGGGAACCTCCACGGGCGGGCTGATCGCCGCAGGCCTTTGCGTGCCAGGCGACGACGGCGCACCACGTTACAGCGCGGAGGACGTGCTCGGTTTCTACACGGAGGACTGCCGCCAGATCTTCCGCCGCGACACGCTGTGGGAAATCGAGTCGCTCGACGGCATGCGGCGACCGAAGTACCCACCCGCCGGCATCGAGGGGTTCCTTGCGGATCGCTTCGGCAGCCTCGAACTCAAGGATGCGCTGCGGCTGCTCGTGCTCGTGACCTATGACCTCGCACGGCGCCGGCCGATGGTCTTCAGCAGCGCGCGAGCCGCCGAAGACCCGGCCGTGAACTTCCTGGTCCGCGACGCCTGCCGCGCGACCGCCGCAGCACCGACGTATTTCCCGCCCGCATTCGTGCAGAGCATCGGCGGTGCAGCGCGCGAGTTCGTGGACGGCGGTGTGTGCTCGAACGATCCGACGCTTCCCGCATTTGTCGAAGCCGACCTGCAATTCCCTGGCCGGCCCGTGTTCGTCGTCTCGCTCGGCACGGGTCGGATGACCGATCCGATCGCGGGCACCGAAGCCCGCGATTGGGGAGCGACGCAGTGGGCGCTGCACGTTCTCGACGTGCTTGCCGACGGGCAGAGCGGCATGTCGGAGGCCTGCCTGCACCACCTGATGAAGACTCGCGAGCGGGCGGGCTCGAGCTACACGCGACTGCAACCCGATGTGCCCGCAGGCCTCGGCCGCATGGACGACACGTCCGACGAGAACCTGGACGGGCTGCAGGCTGCTGCGCGTCGCTACTGCGTCGAGCAGGGCGCACAGCTCGACGCGCTCGCCGCCTCCCTAAAGAACCGGCAGTGATGACGCCCTGACGTCCAGTGATTGGACGGGGCCCGCCAGCGCAGCGAGCATCCCTCCCCGTGAGCGGGGCTTCGGCCCGGCCGTCGTACCAGCAGCGGGGAGGAATGCGCCATGGGACACAACGCCAGCGTCGAGCAGATCGAGATCCGCGAAGTCACGACCCACGAAGCGCTGCAGATCCAGCGGATCGGCAGCCCGGTCGTGGACGTCCGCGAGCCAGAGGAGTTCGCCGGCGGCCACATTCCGGGCGCCGTGAACATCCCTCTCGGGCGGCTCGAGATCGAGGTGGATGCCCATCCCGCGGTCGTCGAGCGCGCGCTCCGCGAGCGTCCCATCGTGGTGTACTGCCTGAGCGGCGGTCGGTCGGCCCGCGCCGCGGCCGCGCTGCGGCGCCGCGGATTCGCAAACCCGGTGTCCCTGGCGGGAGGCATCATGGCCTGGGAGGGCGACGGTCACCCCGTCGCCCTGCCGGGCTGAGCACCGTCGCTCGCTAGAAGTACGCTCTCAAGCGGTCCGGCAAGCGCTCGGGCGTGACCTCGAACAACTCGATGAGCACGTCGTCGGGTGCCGGGACCATCACGTAGCGCCACGCCCCGAGGTCCGTCACGGGCTTGCGCAGTTCCACGCCGCGAGCCTTCAGCCGCTCGACCATGGCGGCGATGTCATCCGTGCGTATGCCGAAGTGGTGCAGGCTGCCCGCCCCCGCGTGCTTCGGGGCCTGGTCATAGAGATGCAGCCGGCCCTCGCCGATGCGGATGAACACGTTGCGTGCCCCGGCGAACGTGTCGTCCACGACGACTTCGCCTCCGAACACCTCCGTGTAGAAACGGATGCTGGCCTCGATGTCCGATGCAAAGGCGTGCACGTGGTGAAGGCTGTTGCGCATGGAGATCTCCCGCACTCAGGGACGCACGATAGACAATAATGCGCCCATGAGCACGCCCAACGTCGAACTCGAGATCAACCGCGCCGACCTCGCCGACTCGCGCATCGTCGAGCGCCGGCTGCCGCAGCTCGAGCCGGGCCAGGTGCGTTTCGCGGTCGAGCGCTTCGCCCTCACCGCGAATACCGTGACGTACGCT
>JBBIVG010000029.1:0-8431 GCA_037439865.1 Nevskiaceae bacterium | reverse complement strand
CGGGCGACGTGCTCGGCTACTGGGACTTCTATCCCGCGGCAAAGCCTGGCTGGGGCCACGTTCCCGCGATGGGCTGGGGGAAGGTGGTCGCGTCCTGCCACCCGGAGGTACCGGTCGGCGGCCGTTACTACGGTTGGTACCCCATGTCGAAATTCGTCGACGTCGCGGTCACGCCCACGACCGACGGACTTCGCGACGACGGGCCGCATCGCGCGGCGCACGCTCCGGTCTACCGCACGTTCACGTCGGTCGCGCGCGATCCGTTCTACGAGCACGGCGACGACGCGGAGGACCGCCACGCCCTCCTCCGCGGCCTCTTCGTGACGGGGTTCCTCGCGGAAGACTACTTCGCTGACAACGGCTGGTTCGGCGCCAGGCGAGTACTGGTGCTGTCGGCGTCGAGCAAGACAGCGATCGGGTTCGCCCATTGCGCCCGCGCTCGCGGTGGCATCGAGGTCCTAGGCGTGACTTCACGCGGCAACGTGCCTTTCGTCGGCCGCGTCGGCTGCTACGATGAGGTGGTCGCCTACGAAGACGTGGCGACGCTTTCCGCGAGTGAGCCGATCGTATCCATCGACATGTCCGGCGACGGCGGGGTCCTGGCCCAGGTCCATCGCCACTTCGGCGCCGCGCTCAGGCATTCGATGGCGATCGGACGCAGCCACCACGAGGCGCCGCCGCGGGCCGAAGGCTTGCCGGGTCCGCGGCCGGCCTTCTTCTTCGCGCCGACGCAGGTCAAGAAGCGGCTGCAGGACTGGGGGCCCCGCGCGTACCAGGAACGCATCGCCGCGGCGCTGCGGCGATTCGTGGCTGCGAGCCACGAGTGGCTGAGGGTAACTCGCGTCAGCGGTCCGGCCGATGCGCAGGCGACCTGGCGCGCAGTGCACGGCGGCCGCGTCGCGCCCGACGTCGGCTACGTCGTGTCCATCCAGGACTAGGACGCGCCGTCTTCCCAGTCCCTTTCGAGCCTTCGCGCTGACAGCAGGAAGATCGCTGCTGCAAGCAGGTAAAACGACGTGCCGGCGAGAATGGCGTAGCGCAACGAATCGGCACCGAATCTTGCCTGGAAGGCGTCGGAGATCGCCCCGAGTGCCACGGTGCCGAGACCGATGCCGATCAGGTTGTTCACGAACAGGAAGATCGCGGAGGCGGTCGTACGCATGTGCGGCGGCACGACGTGCTGGACGGCCGACAGCACCGGTCCGAGCCACATGAGTCCCAGCGCCGCAGGTATCAGGAACAGGACGAAGGCCACCGCCAGCGAAGTCGACATCACCGCTCCAGCGTAGAACGGCGCCGTCGCGAGGAGCGCGATCGCCGGGATGAGCGCGTGCGCGCGTCGTCGCCTCGCGCCAAAACGGTCCGCCAGCGACCCGCCGAACCAGATGCCGACGATCCCGCCCAGGAACAGGATCGCGCCGAAATACAGCGACGCGTCCACCAGCGAGAAACCGTAGCTGCGCACGAAGAACGACGGCAGCCAGAAGAAGAGCCCATACCCCATCATGGACGACCCGGCGGCGCCGAGCGCGAGACCCCAGAAGGACGGCTTGCCGAGAAGAACCCGGAGCACCGCGCCGATGCCGGCCGGTGGTCCGACGGTACCGACGGCATCCAATCCCCCGCGAATCGGTTCGCGCACGATGGCCTTGAACAGCGGGGCCACGACGATGCCGGCCAGTCCGACGACGATGAACGCGGCGCGCCAGTTGACGTGCGACGCGATGAGCCCGCCGAACACGATCCCCAGCGCGCTGCCGATCGGGATACCGAACGAATAGGCGCTGAGCGCGCGGGCCCGCTGCCTGGGAGGGAAGTAATCCGCTACGAGCGAATAGGCGGGCGCCACGCCGCCGGCCTCCCCCACCCCGACCCCGAGCCGGGCGGCGAACAGATGCCAGAAGTTCTGCGCGAGACCACACATGGCGGTCATCGCGCTCCACACGACCAGTGCCACGGTCATGATCGTCGTGCGGTTGCCGCGGTCGGCGAGCAGCGCGATCGGGATTCCCAGCAGGGTATAGAAGAGCGCAAAGGCCAGCCCGCCCATCAGGCCGAGTTCCGTGTCGGTCAGGCCGAGGTCTGCCTTGATCGGCACCGCGAGAATGCCGACGATCTGCCGGTCGATGAAATTGAAGGTGTAGACGAGCACGAGCATCGCCAGCACGAGCAGGCGATAGCGCTGCGACTCGACCTGCGGCAGGTGCCCCTCCCCCATCGACCGCAAGCTAGCACGCCCCCGCCGGCGACGGCTATGTGCGCCTGCAACGGCGGATCTGCTGCAGCAACGCCTCGGGCGACACGGGCCGACCGAGGATCGATTGCATCAGGGTCCGCGTGTCGCGCTCCGACCCGTAGCGGAGCAGGCGCTCGCTGAGCCAGCCGTACCACGCTCGATTGCCCGCATCGAACGTCCCGATCTCCCCGGCAGTACGGGCCCGCATTTCCGCGGTCAGAATCGCGCCCAGGCCGTAGTTGACCATGTAGCCGGGATTGCCGACGAGCTGCACCCTGACCGCCCACCACGGCACCTCCGGATGCGGCACGATGTGCAGGTATCGGCTCGTGATGTCGGTCCAGACGGCGTTCGGGTCGGCGCGCGGGTCGCGCAGCATGCGCATCTCGAACAGCGACCACGCGATGTCGAGCATCACGTCGCTGAAGAGCGCGCGCAGTGACACCGCCTCCGGCGCCTCGGCCCCGAGGTAGCGGCGCTGCCACGTGGGCTCGTGCACGCTCCACGACGGCACGTCCGCAAAGGCCTCGGTGAACAGCGTGTCCGGCCAGTCCATGAAGGCGGGACGATTGCGGATCGCGGCGACGTGAACTGCGTGGCCGTTCTCGTGCACCAGTTCGTTCAGCGAGTAGAGGCCGCCGGACGGATACGTGCCCACGACGCGGGGCACCGATCGCCGCCACCCGCCGGCCACGAGCCGCCCGCGCGTGACGAAATCGGTGTATGCGAGCGGGGACTTGCCGGCCCGGGGCGCGAGGTCGAACAGAACGCCGAGGCTGCCGAGGTCCGCGCCGAGATCGCGATAGAAGCGTTGGTTCGCCGGCAGCAACGCCTCGGCCGGGATCTTTGCCGCGAGCTGCCGGTTGGCCGCGCTGTTCGAATAACGGTAGTCCCAGGGCTCCACCATCTGCGGGCCGCTCGCATCGGCCCAGGCCTCGAGGACCTGCACGAGCCAGCGCTCCACGTCCGCCGTCTCGACCCCGATTGCGCGCGCCGCAGCGTCGATCTCGGACCCGTTCCGCTTCGCATCCGCAGCCGCGAGCGCGATCATTCGCCGATACGGGCTGTCAACCTCGCCGTGCCCGTTGATGGCGGTCCAGGCCGGGAGGAAAGCGTCGAAGATCGCCTTGCGCCGACCGGGCTCGTCGACGACGTGCAGCAGTTGCAGCGCCGTGCTGCGATCGATCGTGCCGCCCTCGAACTGTAGCTTGTTGCCGATCTCGACCCAGCAGCTGACGAGGGCCGCGCGCATGGCGTCGTAGTCGAGATCGCGGCGCTGGGCATCGTTGCACTGCTGCTCCCGTGCGCCGGCGGTCGTGGCATCCGATTCCTGCTCCGCGAGCGTCTTGCGCATGGCAGCCACGGCTTGCGCGTCGCCTGCAGGCAGCTTCGCCCGCTGCAGGGCAACGAGATCCGCTTCGAGGGTCTTTCTGCGCCCAGCCGCCGCCTTCTTCCACGCTGCGAGATCCTGCCCCTCGAATCGCTCGACTGCGCCGGATTCGATGTAGGCGACCGCGCCGCCCGCATCGAGATCGTCGAGGAAGGACTGCTCGGCACGAGCCACCCCGGGGTCTACCGTCCCATCCGCCAGGGCCGTCCCGCCGGCGACGGCCATCAGCAAACCGATGCATGCGCGTCTGAGTGTGTTCATGCCGGCATGATAGCCAACGTTCCGGTTCAGTAAGATACGCGCCTGCGTTCCCCCGCCCGGCCCGAGGTCGCCCGATGAGCATGTCCCTACGCGAGCAGTTGCTGAAGGCCGGACTCGTGACCGAGAAGCAGGCGCGCCAGGCCGAGCGTCAGCAGAAGCAGCAGCAGTGGCAGCAGCCGAAGCCGGCCAAGGGCGCGCCGCAGCCTCGGGCGACGGCACCCAGCCAGCAGGCGGCGGCGGCAAAGGCGGCGCGCGACCAGGAATTGAATCGAAAGCAGCAGGAAAAGGCTGCTGCGAGAGCGCGCGTTGCCCAGGTCCGCCAGCTGGTCGAGCAGTATCGCGTGCCGCGAATCGAAGGCGACGACTACTACAACTTCGTCGATGGCGGAAAGGTCCGCCGCATCCCCGTGGACGCCAGCCTGCGCCGCCGCATCCTGCAGGGCGAACTGCTGATCGCGCGTTGCGAAGGAAGATACGACCTCGTGCCCGCGGACGCGGCCGCGCGAATCCGTGAACGCGACGCGAGCGCCGTGCTTCCGCCGCCGCCGAGCGAGGGTGGCGAGCCTGCGCCGGACGATCCCTACAAGGACTTCGTCGTCCCCGACGACCTGACCTGGTAGCAATCCAGTGGCCGGGCTGCTGGACGCAGCGCTGCGGGACGCGCCGTCACTCGCCGAGCATGCGCGGCAGCGTCAGCGCGTCCACGAGGCCGCGGGCGCCGTATAGCGCGGGCAGGACGACCTCGGGCGGGTACTTGCGCCGCAGGCGCGCCACGAGTTCCGTGCCGGCCCTGTACGCCGGCAGGTACATGCGGCCGAGCAGCGGGTGGCGGCCCCAGGCGCCCGAGAGCTTGTCGGCCCGCTCCGGCGACACCAGGAAATCGCGTCGCAGCGCGGCCGCGACGTCCGGTTGCGCGGCGCCTTCCTTCCACGTGAGATACGAAGCCTGGTTCTTCGCGTCGTCCTGCAGCAGGGCGAGCAGCACGCCGAGCTCGAGGTCGCGGTCCGGCAGGTCCGAGACCTCGGTGACCCCGTGGGCGATGAGGATCGCGTTGTTGGCGATTCCCTCCGACAGGACCGCGTCGCGCGTGTTCATGGAGAGCACCGACGCCTCGAAGCCGACCTTGCCGCGCACGTAGAAGTTCTGCAGGTACGCGAACGTCGTGACGTGCCCGGGGACGACTTCGTGCGTCACCAGTTGCTGGAACTCGGGCACGGAGATCTCCAGCGCGGCGTTCAACTCGTAGGTCGCCTCGTACTCCGGAGAACCATCGGACCTGCGCGCATGGCCGAGGTAGTTCATCGAGCCCGAGAACCATGCGTTCTCGATCGGCAGGAAGCGCACGTTGGCGCGCGGAACGTCGGCGAGTTCTACCGGAAGGTAGGGCAGCAGGTTCCGGACGCAGAGCGCGTCGTACTGCGCGATGAACGCTTCCCCCAGCGCCGCGATCGACCTGCCCGGTACGCGGCGCTCATTTCGCCAGGCATCCACGGCCGCAAGCAGGGACCCATCGCCGTTCGACGGGTAACCTGCTGCGGCGAGGAGTCCGGCGACGCGACGCCGCTTCTCCGCGGGTTGCGACGGCTGCGGCGGCGAGCCCGTGATCGTCCTCACGCAGCGGTCGTAGGGGACCGGCGGACCCTTGCCCACCATCTCCATCGCGAGATCGAACATCACCTCGCTGCAGAGGCCCAGGCCTTCGAGGTGGGCGCCGCGCAAACCGCCGATGGCGCGTCCCTCGGCGAGCACGCGCGCAATCGCCCCCCTGACGTCCACGGCCGCGAGGTAGGCATCGACGCAGGCGCGATCCGGGTTCGTCGCACCGACGCCGCCGTTCGCACGCAGCGCTGCAGCGGTCGGATGCGAATAGGCCTCGGGCAGCGGCTCGTCGGAATACCAGCAGTCGGCGATGAACCGGCCGACGCCGGACGGGTTCATCACGTCGCCGCCCCAGAGCGTGTCGATGCCGATCAGTGCGTTGGCCATTGCTGCGTCGAGATTTTCGAGTGCCATGATCGTGATCGCGTCTGCCCTAATGTTGATGCATCGATGTCGAGGTCGAGGTCGGGCTCAATCGCCCGCCGGCTCGTCCACGCCCCCGCGCCGTGCGCGAGCGAAACCGCGCTTGCCGCCCGCGAAGAACTCGAAATAGCGCCGCGCCTCGTCGCTGTCGAAACCACCGCTTGCGAGCGCACCCGCCGCCAGCTCGCGCATGTTGCCGACCGAAACGTTCACCGTGCGAAACGCGCGCTTCAGCTCCTCCACCGTGGCCCGCGGCAACCCACGACGCCGCAGCCCGACGACGTTGAGCCCGACCACCTCGTCGCGCCTCGTCGTCATGGTGAATGGCGGCACGTCGCGGGCCACGTGGGCCCCGCCGCCGATCATCGCGCCTTCCCCGATCCGGGCGAACTGGTGGACGAGCGCCCCGCCTCCCACGAACGCACCCGCGCCCACCTGCACGTGCCCGGCGAGCAGCACGCCGTTGGCGAGGATCACCTTGTCGCCGAGCCGGCAATCGTGGGCGACGTGACTCGAAGCCATCAGGAGGCATCCGGCGCCGACCTCGGTCCAGCCGTCGGCCTTCGTGGCGCGGTGGACCGTGACGTACTCGCGGATGACCGTGCCCTCGCCGATCCGGACGCCCGAGTGAGTTGCCGGGTCGAAACGCACGTCCTGCGGGTCGCCACCGACGACGGCGAACGGGTGCACGACGACGCCGTCGCCCAGCACGGCGTGGCGCGTGACGATCGCGTACGCGTGGATGACGCAGCCGGCGCCGAGGCGGGCGCCTTCCTCGATGATGGCGGTCGGATGAATGTTCATGTTACGGATGGACGCTGGCGGGGTGATCAGTGTGGCATGGACTTTGAGAAAAGGTTGATGACCAATACGCCGGCGACGATCAGGACGATACCTGCGATGGCAGCGGCGTCCAGGGCCTGCCGGTAGAGCGCCCAGCCGATGAGCGAAATGATCACGATGCCGACACCCGACCAGATGGCATAGGCGAGCCCGATCGGGATCGTGCGCAGCGCGAGCGACAGGAAGTAGAACGAGATCGCGTAGGCCACGACCACGATCGCGCCTGGGGCCAGGACTCGGAACCCGTCCGAGGCCTTCAAGGCGGACGTGCCGATGACTTCCGCCAGGATGGCGATCGCAAGGTAAAGCAGTGGCATGGCTCGACCCCGTTGCCGGCTCGTCGCCGGAACGGGCACTTTACAGCGTCAGCGCAGGTTTTCGTCGAACCAGCGGTATCCGAAGTACAGGCCGACCCCGGTTCCGATCGAGCCGAGCACCACGGCGGTGCCGAGCCCGACCTTCGCGCCGAGCCACCAGCCGAACGAGCCGGCCAGGAAGGCCGCAAGCCAGCCGATCAGTCCACGCATGGCGGCCTCCGCGCGGACTCAGTGGCGCCAGCTGGCGTCATGGGCCGGCCAGTCGTGCGGCGCCGCGGTCACCGGGCGACTGGCCCTGGCCAGCGCGAAATCGATGAACGCCCGGGCCAGCTCGGCATCGCGGGTGAGCAGACCAACCCGTGTCGAACCTTTCGGCACCACCGGTCGCGCGAAGTCCGGCACCTGCAGCGCCTCGCGACCGAAGTAGACGAATTCCGTCGCGACCAGCACCCTGCGTCCGCCGATGTCATGGCACTTGCTGCGCACATCCTCGCGGTCGCGCACGTGATCCCAGTGGTGCAGGTTCGGAAGCTGCTCGAAGTGCTCCGGAACGTCCGCACGGTCGCAGATCGGCTGGTAGATGTTATCCCCGTGCCGCCGCACCTCGGGGCCGGTCTGCAGGGATGGGATCTTGCGCGCGAAGCGGCGATCCTGGAAGTACTCCGCGATGGAGAGCACCTCCTCGACCCGCATGAGGAACACCAGGCGCTCGGTACCTACGGCGTCGCCGCAGAGCTGCGTCGAGGTGAACCCGGCGATCCAGTCGTCGACCGAGGCGGCCTGACGAATGTCCGGCACGCCGGTCGCCAGGGTCAGCGTCCCGAAGAACGGGTTCGGTGCGAAACCCGTGTCTTGGCCCAGTTTGTAAGACGAAAGCCTGGTACCGCTCATGGCACTTTCATACCCGGTTTTGGCTGTCGTTTGCGTGATCTACGTCTCGCTCGCCCGTGGCTGAAGCCGTCGGCCCCGCCGGGACCGGTCAGATGTCGAAGTGCACGGCTCCGGGCTCGCGGCAGAGAGTCGCTCCCGCCCCTTTCGCCGCCGCGATGAGCGCGCGATCAAAAATCGTCCGCGGATCCGGTCCGTGCTCGAGGCGGCGCATGACGGCCTCGCCCGCGCTCTCGCCGATCGTCAGTGTGATCTTGAGCCCGCGCCGCTTCGCGGCGAGCTTCCGCCCGTCCGGCAAAGTCTGCTTCAGCAGCTTCAGCACCTGGTCCGCGTAGTTCACGCCGATACCGGAGCCGTCGGGCTTCGTGGGCGGCAGGAAGGCGTCGAGCGCCGCCTCGTCGACCGGGATCGTCACCCTCATGCGCGATCCTCCGCGATGGCGGCATCCAGGATCTGCCGGAACCGGCCGATGTG
>JBBIVG010000028.1:2924-17928 GCA_037439865.1 Nevskiaceae bacterium | reverse complement strand
GGCCGCCCCCGACGACCCTACTTGCAGATCGGATCCGCGCTGGCCGGCGTGCAATACGGCTCGGCGTGTGGAATCGCCTGCAGGTACTCGAAGATCGCCTTCAGGTCGCGATCCGTCATGTCCTGGTATGCGGGCCAGGGCATGACCTGCAGCAGCGAACTGATCTGGGCGTGTGCCTGGTCGGGATCCCAACCCGTCCGCATGGCCTTCACGAACTCCGCGTAGCGCTCCTCTTCCGTGGCGGGGCTCGCTGGATCCGGAGTCAGGTTGCGCGACACGAAGGGACCGAAAGGCCGGCCGCCTGCCAGGTAGTGCGCAGAGTTGACGGTTTTCGGCTGTCCCTTGTAGGGATCGCCGTTCGGCGCCCAGTTCGGCCACGTGTGGCAGTCGCCGCAGCCGCCCTGCGCGTTCACGATGTAGCTGCCGAGCGCGACCAGCGCACGATTGCGGCCCTGCAGGTTGAGCGGCACGGGCGCGATCGCCAGGCCCTGCTGGATCTTCGACTCGTCGGAGTTGTCGCCCTGGCCGTCGTCCGACCCGTTGCCGTTGCCATTGCCCGGGGCGTTCCCGTTGCCCGAACCCTTGCCATTGCTCGAACCCTTGCCGTTGCTCGAGCCCTTCGTGTTGTTCGAAGACTTGGCGTTCTTCGAGCCCTTGGTGCTCGTCGAGATCATGCAGGGCCCCGGGTCGGCCAGACCACCCGCGGCGCTCGACTGGCTGCCGCTGGCCGATCCGTCCGGCGTGGCGACACAAGGATCCTTGCTCGCAGCGTGGGCGCCGGCACCGACGGCAAGGCCGGCCAGCATCAAGGCCGAAATCATCAGGTGTCTCATCGTATCCTCCCGCGTCCGCCTGGACGCCTACCGCGGCCCGAAGGTACACCCGATCGCGGCGCAGAATGCGTCGCGCATGACATAAGCGGCCCACGAAGCCGGCAGCCGAGCCCCGCCGTGCCCGGTGGCGCCCGCGGGTGGTTTCGAGGCCGCCTAGGTTTAAGCCGAGAGCAGCAGGAGGTTAAACGAGACGCTCTCCCGATCGCGCATGCGGCATGATTCGTGGATTCCACGGAGCACCCACCATGAAGAAGATTTTCGTCCTGCTGCTCGCGCTCGCGTGCGCCCTTCCGGCCCAGGCCGCCAAGAAGAACTACAGCTACGTCCGGCTCGGCAGCTCAGCCGATGTGGCGGTGACCACCTCGCCCGGGATCGTGCTCATGGGCGGCAGCACCGACGTGGATGCCGCCTTCACGTGGATGTGCGACCGTGCAGGCAGCGGCGATTTCCTGGTGATCCGCGCGACCGGCACGGACGCGTACAACCCGTACATCCAGGGTCTCTGCCCGGCCCTCAATTCCGTCGCGACGCTGATCATTCCCTCGACGGCGGCGGCGAACGACCCGTTCGTGGCGGACACGATCGCGGCCGCCGAGGCCGTCTTCATCGCGGGCGGCGACCAGTCCAACTACATCAACTACTGGACGGGCACCGCCGTCCAGGCGCAGCTGAACGCGCTCATTGCGCGCGGCGTGCCGGTCGGCGGCACGAGCGCCGGCATGATGGTGTTGACGCAATTCGTGTACTCGGCCCTGTTGAGCCAGGGCGTGACCTCGAGCCAGGCCCTCGCGGATCCATTCACCAAGTACCTCACGCTCGCCCGTGACTTCGCGGCCGTACCGGCCCTGCAGGGCACCATCGGCGACTCGCACTTCGCCGCGCGAGATCGCATGGGTCGCGATCTCGCATTCCTGTGCCGCATCGCCGCCAACGGCTGGTCCAGCACTCCGCGCTCGATCGCGGTGGACGAGGAGACCGCGCTGCTGGTCGACGGGCGAGGTAGCGCAAGCGTCGCCGGCAACGGCAAGGTCTATTTCATCCAGCCCGCCGGTCCTGCGGAGGTCTGCCAGCCGTCCACGCCGCTGACGTACCGGAACGTGGGCGTCTATCGCATCAGCAAGCCGAATGGCAGCTTCGCACTGGGCCGCTGGTCGGGCCGGAACGGTACGGCGTACAAGGTGTCGGCCGAGGCCGGCGTGTTGAGTTCGACGCAAGCGGGCGGATCGCCCTACTGACCGAGTCCGCGGGCGTCGCCAGGGAGCGGGCGCATGGACAGGACATCGCAACTCGAGATTACGGTCGTCACGCCGGACGCACGACTCAGCGGCGAAGTGTGGCTGCCCGAGGGTGCCCCCGGCATCGTGCTCTTCGCGCACGGCAGCGGCAGCAGCCGCTTCAGCAGGCGCAACCGGTACGTGGCCGGCGAGCTCGTGAAGGCCGGCGTCGGCACGTTGCTCTTCGACCTGCTGACGGCGGACGAGGAGCGGCGCGACAGCCTCGACGCGAGCCTGCGTTTCGACATCGGCCTGCTGACGCGACGTCTCGCGGGCGCCACGCGCTGGCTGCAGGGCGAGAGCTGGGCGAAGCCGTTGTCGATCGGTTACTTCGGTGCGAGTACCGGCGCCGCGGCCGCGCTGGCGGCCAGCACGGAGTGCGAAGTGGACGCGATCGTGTCGCGCGGCGGACGGCCAGACCTCGCCGGACCTGCGCTGCCCAGGGTCACCGCGCCGACGCTGCTCATCGTCGGGTCGAACGACGAGGTCGTGATCGACCTGAACGAGCAGGCGTTGGCGCGGATGACCTGCGAGGTACAGCTCGAGATCGTCCCCGGGGCGACGCACCTCTTCGAAGAGCCGGGCACGCTCGAGCAGGTCGCGCAGCTCGCCGCGCGGTGGTTCCAGCGCTGGCTCTGAGTCAGCGTCTCCTCCAGACGAGCAGCTGGTTGTTCGCCGGCATGGCGTGATCGGCCTCGAGCTCGAGTCCCTGCGCGCGGGCCAGGCGGTCGACTGCCTCGAATTCGCGGATCCCGCTGGCGGGATCGCGCTCGCGCAGCGATCGATCGAATGCCGCATTGCTCTCCGTGGTGAATTTTCCGCCGTAGCGAAACGGCCCGTACACCGCGAGGATGCCGCCGGTGGGTAGAACCCGGCCCACGCCGTCGAAGAACTCTTCGACCTCCGGCCACCCCATGATGTGCAGCGTGTTTGCGCTGTAGATCGCGTCAGCCCGCACGTCCGGCCAGTCCGTGTGCCTGACGTCGAGTTCGAGCGGCGGCAGCAGGTTGGCGCTGCCCTCCTCGGCAATGCGCGCCACGAGCCCCGGCAGGTATTCGGCGCGATCGGTTGGCTGCCAGACGAGTCCCGACAGGTGCCGCGCGAAATGCACCGCGTGCTGGCCCGTGCCTGCGCCGATCTCGAGTACGCGGCGCCGATCTGCGAATGCTGCACGCAAGACGTCGAGGATCGGCCCCTTGTTGCGCTCGCAGGCCTCGGAGAAAGGCAGCATTCGACCGCGCCCGGTGCGCCCCCGGCCCCGGTCTCGGCTCAGTGCTTCTTGCTGCCCGCAGCCGGCTTCTGGCTCGAGGCCGGCTCCACCTCATCGGCCCCGGCTTCGCACTTACCCGAGGACGCCGCCGCGGCCGGCGCCTTTGAACCGCTTGCCTTCGCGGCCTCGAGGAGCGACGGGTCGCCGCAGGCCGCGGGTGCCGGCGTCACAGCTGCGGGTGCCGGCGTCGCACCTGCGTCCTTTTTCGGCGCGGCGGGGGCGGCCGGTTTCGCCGCAGCCGCAGCCGCTGGCTTCGCCGTCGCGGACGGGGCCGGCGTGGACTGCGCAATGGCGGGTCCGGCAATGAGCGTGGCAAGGAGCAGGACGGCGGCGGTCTCGGTCAGGTAGCGCATCGAAGGCCCCCAATGTTGGCGGTCGCGGCGCATAGTCTAAGTGACGGCGGGGACCACGAGTACCGCGGGAGCGCATACAATCCCCGCACTTTGCGACCCACCCACACGGCAGCCGTCCTCGCCATGCTCGCGCTGGGCATGTCCTCCGCCCCGCCCGCCCACGCAGACGCGGGAGTGCTGGTCAACGCGCGCATCCACACCCTCGACGATTCCCACCCGGCCGCCGAAGCGCTGGCCTGGGATGCCCAGGGTCGCATCATCGCTGTCGGCCGCCGTGCCGACGTACTCGCTCGAGCGCAAGGCGCACCCGTATTCGACGCAGCCGGGGCAACGGTCGTCCCGGGCCTGATCGATGCACACGCCCACCTGATGGGGCTCGGCTATGCCCTGATGCGCGCCGACCTCGTGGGCACCCGCAACAAGGCCGAGATCATCGAGCGGCTCAGGACCTTCGCGGCCCGGTTGCCCGCCGACGCATGGCTGCTCGGCCGCGGATGGGACCAGAACGACTGGCCGGAAAAGGAGTTCCCGACGGCCGCCGACCTCGACGCCGCGTTCCCTGCGAGGCCCGTCTGGCTCGAGCGCATCGACGGTCACGCGGGCTGGGCGAACAGCGCCGCCATGCGACTCGTGCAGCGCGACCTCGGTGGCGACTGGCAACCCGACGGCGGCCGGATCGTCCGGAGCCATGGTCGCCCGACCGGCGTCTTCGTGGACGCGGCCACTTCACTCGTGGACAAGGTCGTGCCCCCGCCCGACGAGTCCTTCCGCACCGAGGCGCTGCAGCGAGCGCTCGCGGCGACCGCCGCCGTCGGACTCACCGGCGTGCACGACATGGGCACGTCGCTCGCCGACCTGGCGCTCTACCGGCGCTTCGCCGACGAGGGGCGGCTCACGATGCGCGTCGTCGCCTACGCCGACGGGGATGCCGCGGCGCTCGATGAGCTCTGCAGGACCGGGCCGTACCGTCATCCCGGCGGACGCCTGAAGATGGCGGGTGCCAAGTTCTACGCCGACGGCGCGCTCGGCTCGCGCGGCGCCGCGCTGCTCAACTCGTACACGGATGATCACGGCAACCGCGGCATCCTGGTCACGGACCCGGACGCACTCTTGAATGGCATGCGGAAGGCGCACCGTTGCGGACTGCAGGTCGCGACGCACGCCATCGGCGACCGCGGCAACCGTCTCGTGCTCGACGATTACGCGCTGGTGCTCGGCGATGCGGCGCGTAGCGACCACCGCTGGCGCATCGAGCACGCGCAGGTGGTGGCGTTGCCCGACATCCCGCGCTTCGCGCAACTGCGCGTCGTGGCCTCGATGCAGCCGACGCACGCGACCTCCGACATGCCGTGGGCCGAGGCCCGGCTCGGTTCGACGCGCCTCGCGGGCGCCTACGCGTGGCGCCGGTTCCTGCAGGCGCGCGTGCGGCTCGCGCTCGGCTCCGATTTCCCGGTGGAGTCTGCCGATCCCCGCCTCGGCTTCTACGCCGCGGTGACCCGCCAGGACCTCGCGGGCTACCCGCCCGGCGGCTGGCTGCCGGAGCAGAAGCTCACGCCCATCGAGGCGCTGCGCGGCTTCACTACGGACGCTGCGTGGGCCGGCTTCATGGAGAAGGAAGTGGGACGCCTCGCGCCTGGCCTGCGCGCAGACTTCGTACTGCTCGACGGCGATCCGCTGGCCGTGCCACCGGCCAGGCTGCCGAAGCTCAAGGTATTGTCGACCTGGCTGGATGGAAAACCAGTCCATGGAGAGTTGACCGCGACGACCCAGTGAACTGAAGAAGCACATCGGCCGGCCGCCGCAGCAAGCTCATGCACGGCCGGCCCACCGGGGGGAGCGACGTGACGACGAAGATCACGCAACAGATGGGCTGGTGTGCGCTGGCGCTCACGAGCCTGGCCCTGTTCGGCAATTTCTACGTGTACGACTCGATTGCCCCGGTGGCCGAGATGCTCGCGACGCAGCTCGGCTACAGCGACACGCAGATCGGTACGCTGAACGCGATCTACAGCCTGCCGAACGTGGTCATGGTGCTCGTCGGCGGCATGCTCGTGGATCGCTATGGCGTCGGGCGCATGGGAACCATCACCGCCGCCGTCTGCCTCGTCGGTGCGATCCTGACGGCGGTGAGCCCGAACTTCTACGTCATGGCGGCCGGTCGGCTGTTCTTCGGCATCGGCGCCGAGACCTTCAACATCGCGACGCTGTCCGCAGCGACGCTCTGGTTCCCGCTGCACAACACCGCGCTGGCCATGGCGGTCAGCATCGCGTTCGGACGTGCGGGCTCGCTCGCCGCGGACCTGTCGCCCACCTGGGCGGCCATCGTTTACGCACAGGGCTGGCAAGCGCCGCTGGTGCTCGCCGCCGTGCTGGCCGCGACCAGCCTCATGCTGATGGCCGCGTACTGGTGGTTCGAGCGACGCACGGGCGTCGCCGGGTCGCGCAGCAGTCCACACCCGGAGCATCGCCCGAGCTGGCGCGACGTACTCGCCTTCGGGCGGCCCTACTGGTACCTGCTGGTGCTTTGCGTGCTCTGGTACGCGGTCATTCTTGCGTTCCGCAGCACCTTCGCCATCAAGTACTTCCAGCAGGCGCACGCAATGTCGCTCGCCGAGGCGGGCCAGGTCGTGAGCCTCGTGTTCGGCTCCGCGTTGCTCACCACGCCAATCTTCGGCTGGATCTCGGATCGCACCGGCCGCTACTCGATCTTCCTCGTGTTCGGCGCGCTGCTGCTGCCGATCGCGCTCGCCGCGATGGCGTTCGCCGACGGCGGGCTGCGCGTCGGCACGGTGCTCACGGGTGTCAGTTTCTCGGTCGTGCCGGCCGTGATGTGGCCGATGGTGAGCCGGCTCGTCGAGGCGAACCGGTTCGGCACGGCCATCGGCATGATGTGGGTCATCCAGAACGGCGGCATCGCCGCGGCGAACTTCGTCGCCGGCTGGTTGAACGACAAGTACGGCGCAAGTGCCGCGAATCCTGCGGGTTACGAACCGATGATGCTGTTCTTCATCACGGTGAGCTCGCTCGCCGCGCTCGCGCGCATCGTGCGCCGTGCCCTGCAGCTAGCGCCCTCGGAGCGCTCGGGTTCCTGTTCGCGCTGCTGCTGTGGCGCAGCGCGCGGGCGGGCGAAGGCCGCGCGCCCGCCCCAGTGGCAACCTGAACGGTGGATCGCCCCATGATCGACGTTGCGGAAGCGCGCATCGCCGACGCGGCCGAAGCCGAGGCATACGGCGACATGTGCGCCGCCGCACCGGAAGACCTCCAGCTCAGCACCGGACTCCGCTGTATGGAGATCGGCGGCGCGCGGGTGATGCTCGCGCCCGGCATGCCGATCCCGATGTTCAATCTCGCCATCGGACTCGGGGTGTTCCGGGAAGCGACCGAGGCAGATCTCGACGCGGTGATCGCCGCGAGCCGCGCGGCGGGCTGCAAGGCCTTCTGGATCCACGTCAATCCGGCCGCGAAGCCGCCCGAGCTGGAGTCGTAGCTCGCGGCGCGAGGCTTCCGGCTCGCGAAGCGCCGTGCCTGGGCGAAGATGCTCTACGGGTCCGCCGCCGCGCCGGTCGCTCAATCGAGCCTCGCAATCCGCGAGGTCGGTGCGACGCACGCCGAGGCGCTCGCGTCCGTACTGGTCACCGCCTTCGAGATGCCCGCGGGTTTCGTGGCCTGGTTCCGGACGCTGGTGGGCCGGCCCCGCTGGCACGCGATCGCCGGATTCGACGGCGATGAAATCGTCTGTGGCGGGTTCCTGTATTGCGGGGGGGACCTGGCGTGGCTCGGCGTGGGCGGAACGCTGCCCGCATTTCGCGGGCGCGGCGGCCAGCGCGCCGTGATGGCCGAGCGCGTTGGCATCGCGCTCGAGCACGGGATCCGCAATGTCGTGACCGAAACGGGTGAGCCGGTCGCCGGCGAGCCGAACCCGTCGCTCGTGAACATGCGGCGCTGCGGGTTCCGGCAGGTCTGCTCGCGGCTGAATTACGAACCGGGCTAAGCTAGCGACCCTCCGCCCCGGCCGCAGGTCCGCCCCATGATTCGCACGGCACGATTCGCCGCCAGCCTCCTGTTGCTCGGCATCGTCGGCCTCGCCGCCTGCCAGCACGCTCCGGCGCCCGCGTCGGGCTCGACGACGCGACAGGCACAGGTCGGCGCATGGACCACGAATGTTCGTCCGGGCGTCGGCGCGGCCAATCCACTGGCCGTCGAAGCCGGACTCGCCATTCTTCGCGCCGGCGGCAACGCGATCGACGCGGCGGTGGCGGTCCAGGCCACCCTCGGCCTCGTCGAACCACAGAGTTCGGGCCTCGGCGGCGGCGCGTTCCTCGTCTACTACGATGCGAAGACGGGCAAGGTCACGGCGTTCGACGGACGAGAGGCGGCGCCCGCCGGCGCGACGCCCGGCATGTTCCTCGGCGCGGACGGTAAGCCGCTGCCTTTCCCGGACGCGGTCACGAGCGGCCGCTCGACCGGAGCGCCCGGGGCCATCGCGATGCTCGGTCTCGCGCACGAGCGCTTCGGACACCTGCCGTGGCGCGACCTGTTCGGCACGGCGACGCACGCGGCCGAGGACGGCTTCGCCGCGCCGAAGCGCCTCGCGCGATTCGCCAGCAGCAATTTTCCGCAAGCGAGGCTGCCGGACGCCAAGGCGATGTTCTCGAGGCCCGACGGCACGCCCGTCCAGGCGGGCGACACGCTGCGCAACCCGGCCTACGCCGCGACGCTCAGGACGATCGCTGCAAAGGGTCCGCGCGCGCTGCTCGAAGGGCCGATCGCCGAGCAGATCGCCGCGCGCACGCACGACGAACCGCGACCGGGCACGTTGACGGCACGGGATCTCGCGGCCTACCAGCCACACGTGGTCGAGCCGGTCTGCCGCCCATATCGCGTCTACGTGGTCTGCGTGCCGCCGCCGCCCTCGAGCGGCGTGTCGCTGCTGCAGATGCTGGCCATCCTCGAGCACACCGATATCGCGGCGCGCGGGCCGGCCGACCCGCAGGCCTGGTTCCTGTTCGCCGAGGCGAGCCGGATCATGTACGCGGATCGCGACCGGTACGTCGCCGATCCGGCGTTCGTACGCGTGCCGGTGGACGGCCTGCTCGATCCCGCCTACGTCGCGAGCCGCGCCGCGCTGATCGGGGACAACGCCGGGCCCGCGCCTGCCGCCGGCAAGCCGCCAGGGCTCGCTGCACGGCTCGGGAAAGACGCGACGATCGAGGCGGCAGGCACCAGCCACTTCGTCGTGGTGGACGCCAAGGGCAACGTCGTCTCCATGACCACGTCCGTCGAGTCCCTGTTCGGCTCCGGCCGCGCGGTCGACGGCTTCTTCCTGAACAACCAGCTGACGGACTTCTCATTCGTGCCCGTCGAGGACGGCCAGCCCGTGGCCAACGCAGTCGCACCCGGCAAGCGGCCGCGTTCCTCGATGTCGCCGGTCATCGTGCTGGACGGGAACGGCCGGCTGTTTGCCGCGCTCGGCTCGCCCGGCGGTTCCGCGATCATCACTTACAACGCCAAGACGCTCGTCGCGCTGCTCGCGTGGGGGCTCACGATGCAGGAGTCCATCGATCTCCCGAACCTGTATTCGCGCGGCAACGAGTTCTACGGCGAGGTCGCGAAGTTCCCGCCGGATGTGCTGTCGGGGCTCGCGGCACGCGGTGTCGTGGTCAAGACCGGACGCGGGGAGGAATCGGGCCTGCACGGATTCGCCGTGCGCGACGGCCGCTTCGACGGCGCCGCCGATCCGCGGCGCGAGGGCGAGTGGCGCCAGCTCGACGTCAGATAGTCGCGACCGTGCCGAGGCCGCGTTCGACGGCCCGCTGGTACAAGAGGCTCGCGGCCGCGAGGTCCTGCGCCGCCACGCCGAGCGACTTGTAGACGGTCACCTCGCTGTCGGCCCGGCGGCCGGGGACGGAGCCCGCGAGCACCTCGCCGATCTCGCCCGCGATGTGAGCCTCGGTGACACGGCCTTCACGGATCGCGTGCAGCAGTTCGCCCGCCTGCGCCAGGGTGCTCGCGCGGTAGTCCACGAAGAAACGCGCCATCGCGACGCAGTCGTCGTCCACCTCGCGAGTCGTCGGAATCGAGGAGCCGACGAGGCAGAGATGCGTTCCCGCACGCACGTCCGCACCGGACAGGATCGGCTCCGGCGACGACGTGACCGTGCATACCACGTCCGCGTGCGCGAGCAGTTCGGCCACGCTCGGTGCGACATCCACCTTCCAGCCGCACAGTCGACGCGATCGCTCGGCGAGCGCGCGAGCGGCGGCAGAATTGCGGCCCCAGATGACCAGGCGCTCGAACGGACGCGCCGCCGCGAAAGCCTCGACGTGCGACTGCGCCTCCTCCCCCGTCCCGACGATACCGAGCACCTGCGAGTCCTCGCGCGCCAGCGCACGCGTGGCCACGACGCTCGCAGCCGCCGTCCGGATCGCCGTCAGCACCGACGCGTCCATCAGCGCCACCGGGCGGCCGTGTTCCGCCTCGCACAGCATGTAGAGTCCGAGGTGCGACGAAAGCCCGACCGCGGGATTGCCGGGATAGAGGCTGAGCAGCTTGATGCCGAACCACTCGGGCTCGCCGAGGTACCCGGGCATCATGCCGAACGCGCCCTTGCCGGACGGCAACCGCATGATCTGGCGCAGCGGCATGAGCGTCTTGCCCGCGCTCACCGCGCCCATTGCCGTGGCGACCGCCTCGACGCAGTCGGGGTACGGCAGCAGTTGCCGGACGTCCTCGCCGGGAATCACGCGAAGCTGGACTGGTTGCATGACCGAGGAATCCTCCGGGACGGCGGCAGGCGATCAGTGACGGGCCGTGCGCAGCGCGCGCATCCACAGCGAGTTGGCCAGCGTCACGATGGCGATGGTCGCGCCGCACGCGATCAGCGCCGGCCGTGCGCCGAGCCACTGTGACAGCGCGCCCGCCGCGAGACCGGATACCGCCGGGATCACCTGCGATATGACGGTGTAGGTCGCCAGCACGCGGCCGCGCACCGCTTCGTCCGAATTCACCTGGATGCCGGCGACGATCAACGAGAGCGCGAACCCGCCCGCGACGCCGACCCCGAACAGCAAGGCGACCGCCGCTGCGGCGCGACCCGCGAAACCGATCGCCGCGAGCAGCGCGCCCACCAGCGTCGTGGCCACGAGGATGCTGACGCCGGCCGGCAGTCCCGAGGCGAACTTGAGCGCCCCGATGCCGCCCACCATCAGCGCGATGGCCAGTGTGCCGAGAAACAACCCGCGACCCAGGTCGCCGAGCGCGAACTGGGTATTGGCCAGCTTCGGCAGCAGCACCTGCATCGGTCCCATCGCGAGATAGCCGACGATCGCCGCCAGCATGAACTGTCCCAGCAGCGGCTTGCGGACGATCGCGACGAGGCCCTCGCGGATCTCGTGCATCACGTGGCGCGGCGGACGGTTCGACCGGTGCGTCTCGATCCCGAGCAGGAGCCCGGAGCCCGCGACGAATAACGTGGCCGCGACGGCGAACACGCCCCACCACCCGGTCACGCTGCGGATCACGCCGATCATCAGCGGCCCGAGGCCGAAGCCCAGCATCACGAGCAGGTTGAGCGCGAGTGCCCCCGCTCGCAGTTCGTCGCCCTTCACCACCTGCGTCACCGCCGCCATGCGCGCCGGCGACACGAACGACCAGCCGACGCCCGCGAGTGTCGCGGCCATGAGGAACAACGGCACGCGCGACGCCGGCGAAGAGAGCATCGTGTCCGCGACGAGGAGGAGGATGGCAGCGGCGACGAACACCGCCTGCGCGTAGTGGATCAGCCGCACGGGCGCGAGGCGGTCGCAGAGCACGCCCGCGTACCAGCCGAGCACGATCGGGGGCCCGAAGCACAGGCCGAACCCGACGCCGGACAACAGGTCCGAGCCGAGCACCTCCTGCGCGTACATGATCACCGAGTAGTTGATCATGTGCCCCGCCGTGAAGGCGAGCAGGCAAGAGAGGTAGAACGCGGGGTAACGGCGGAAGATCAAGGCTGCACGCGGATCAGCGTCGGCTGCATCGTCTCGACGTGCCAGCCCGGGAAATTCGAGATGGACGTGTACACGGTGCCGTCCGGGGCGAACTCGACGTCGCGCGTGAACGAGCCGCGGCGCGACAGGGGGTAAACGCGCCATTCGCCCGTCCGGATGCCGAGCGCATACAGCGAGTCCGACTGGTTGCCGTTCACCCAGACGACGCCCCGCGGCCGATCGACGTTGAGCGAGTATGGCGTGTCGCTGCCCTTCGGCCGCACCGGCAGGTCGAAGCGCGTGAATTCACCGGTGGCAGGCACGTAGCGCGCGATCGCGGATTCCGGGAACGCGGCGATCCAGAGATTGCCGTCCGCATCGGCCCGCAGCCGGCGAGGTCCCTTGAAGGGCGTCGCGATCATCGTGGCCTTGCCTGTGTCCGGATCGAGCACGCCGATCTCGTCAGTGTGCAGCCGGGCGAACCAGATCCTGCCGTCCGGCGCGACCTCGATGCCGTACGGCAGCGGCGTACCGGTCGCCTGGCGGTCGATCGGCAGCCAGTGCGAGAGTGGTACGCCCCAGCTGATGAGCCGGAAGATCACGCCGATGAGCCTCACGTTGAGCCACTCGCGGAACCCGCGGGTCGGCAGGTCGTAGAGGGTGAACTCGCCCGTCGAGCGGTCGAGCATGCCGATCTGGTTCGACAGCGCAAGCGTGAACCAGACGCGGTCCTTGGCGTCCACGCGGATCGTGTGCGGGTAGAAACCGCCGCCGATCTCGTGCAGCCTGAACGCCTTGGTCGCCGGGTCGAACTCGACGATGCGCCGCTGCGCCGACGGCGTGATGAAGATGTGCCCGTCGCGGGCCGACTCGGCGAGCGAGTGCGCGTTCGACGTGCTGTCGTGGCGCGGGAACGTCTTGAGCCGACCGGCCAGCAAGCCGCCCGGTTTATCCCCCGGCAGGTGCGGAATCCGGTAGACGGTGATCTCGTTCGTCCGTGGGTCGGTCTCGTAGAGCCTGTCCTGGATGTTGTCGGCGACGTACACCAGGCCGTTGCGGCCCACCAGCATGTCGTGCGTCTGGGACATGATGTCCCCGATCGGCCACTCGGTGATCGTGGCGGACGCCAGTTCCGGCTGCCACGGCGCGGTGTCGGGCACGAGCGCAGGATTCTCACGCAGCCTGCGATAGCCTGCGGACAGCTTCGCGGGCATCGCGCGCTGGTCGGCGGTCGAGAGGCGCGAGCCGTAGCCGATCATGCGGTAGATGACGTCGCTCCACAGCTCGGGCGTGCGCTCCATGCGCGTGAACGCGTTGCCCTGCTGGTGGCAGAAGGCACACTGCAGCATGAAGTGCTGCTTCGTGTCGGCGTCGCCCACGTCGAGCGCGCCGAGCCATGCATTGGCGGGCTTCGCCTCGGCCAGCGCAAATGGATCCGTCTCGCGCGTCATCACCGCGGCGGGAGGAGTCTCGCCCGGCTGGGTCGTCACGACGACGTCGCGGAAGCCCGGCTTGCGGAAGCGATAGGTGAGTCCCGACGGCCGGTCGGGCATGGTGACCGCGCCCGCCTCGTCGGTGAAACGCGTGAATTCGGGATCGACGATCTCAGCCTTGCCTGGCGTCGCGTATCCTCCGTCCGACGTGTCGAGCTTGCGCGCATCGGTCACGGACTGCGTGACCATGACCGTCGCGAGCGCGGTCCCACCCTCGTCCTTGACCGAAAGTGTCGCGGCCTGCGTCGTGCAGGACGCCATCCAGGCAGCGGCGATGGCGATCGACTGGGTGCGCATCGAGTTCTCCTTCAGTTTGCCCGCGCCTGCTGCTGCAGCAGTGCAACCGCGGACGTACGGGCGACGACCGAGTGCACCGGCAGCGCAAGCACGTCGCCCGGGCGCGCCCACTCGAGCGCACGTCGCACCGCGTCCATCTCGCTCATGCTCACCGCCAGCGCGGACTCGGGAAAACCCGCACGCAGCAGGGCCTGGCGGATGATCCGCGGGACTTCGCCCGGCTGCCGCCCGCGCAGATAGGCCTCCGTCTCCTTGATGACGACGAAGTCCGGCCTGAACTCCGCGGCGACCCCGGCCACCGCCTCCATGTCGGCGTCCTGGCGGTTTCCCGCATGACCGAGCAGCATCCCGACGCGACCGGGCCCCGACTGAAGGTGCCGCGCCACCTTCATGAGCCCGCGGACACCCTCCGGATTGTGCGCGTAGTCGAGCAGGACGGTCACGCCGCGAACCTCGAAACGCATCATGCGACCGGCGTTGTCCTCGAGCCGCGTACCGAAGTCCGCGAACACAGACGCGATCGCCGACGGTGACACACCCAGCGCCGCAGCCGCGAGTGACGCCGCGGCCAGGTTCGCGATGTTGTACGTCGCGCTGCCGTCCACCGTCAGCGGCATCGAGGCGACGGCGCCGAGATCGTGCGCGTCGCGGCCCCTGGCGAGCAGCAGCCGGCCGTCGCGCACCCCGCAGGTCGGGCCGCCGCGTTCCCGATGCGACTTCAGGAGCGGTGCGTCGTCGTCGAGCGCGAACCAGCCGACCGACGGCGCGCGACCGAAGCGCTGCGCGAGGTCGGCGACCCTCGAGCGCAGCTCGGCGTCGTCCGCGTTCAGCACCAGCAGCCCGCCCGGCCGGACGACCCCGGCCACGGTCAGTTTCGTGTCCGCCAGTCCGCCGAGATCGTGGATGCCGTACTCCCCGAAATGGTCGCTGCTCACGTTGGTGACGACGGCCACGTCCGCGCGGTTCACGGCGATGCCTCGCCTCAGGATGCCGCCGCGCGCGGTCTCGATCACGGCGGCGGCGCAGCGAGGCTCGCGCAACACCATCCGCGCCCCGACCGGCCCGGAGTAGTCGCCCACCGCCAGCGATTCCCCATCCACGAACACGCCATCGGTGCAGTTGTAGGCTGTGCGCCAACCCGCGGCGCGCGAGCACGCGGCGATCAGGCGCACCGTGGTCGTCTTGCCGTTCGACCCGGTGACGAGGGCCGTCGGAACGTCGCGCACCCGCTCCCAGGGTACGTCTGCTGCGAACGGCAGTCCGCTCAACTCGTAGCTGTGCGATCCGTGACCGGCCCCCAGCGTCAGCAGCGACTCATCGATGAGGTACTGCAGCCCGCGAGCGTCGGCGGCATCGATCAATGCACAGAGGTCGGGACGAGCCTCGAGGTCAGCGAGCTGCTCGAAGCGGGCCATGGCCGCGTCTTCGTCCAGCACCGGCGGCAGCGCCGCGAACGGATTGGCCTCCGCCGATGCGGCGGCCGCGATGAGCGAGTCCTGCAGCGCCGCCCAGTG
>JBBIVG010000028.1:226-2914 GCA_037439865.1 Nevskiaceae bacterium | reverse complement strand
CATCGGGTCGCGGGCGTGCAGCGCCGCGCAGAGCGCCCACTCATTGACCTCGGTCGCGGTGTAGAGCTGGTCGCAAGGCGCCGCGATCGCGAGCGAGGCGCCCGCCGCGTGCAGTCGCGCCACCGTCTCCTGTGCCGCCGGACGGATGCGCGAACTGTCGGCCAGTGACACGGAGCTCGCCCAGCCGAGCCGCTCGCGGGCGCGATCCACACGTTCGCGCCACCCCGACAGCAACGCGTCGTCGGGCGTGACGCCGGCCATTTCGAGCACGGCGCCCGTCGAGGCGAAGAACAGGTTACAGCCGGTGAGACGCCTCGAGTCCTCGAACGGCAACGCGAGTTGCACGGTCAGTCGTCGGTCTCCGGGGCGAAGCGCACGCCGCGCTCGTCGCGAATCAGCCCTTCCAGGTTGAGCGGCGCTGCGGCGGGTATGCTTTCCGCCCGGGCATCTCCCGGTGGACGGCTCGGTTCGGCGCTGGCACTTGGCGCAGCTTTGGGTGACGCCCTGCCCGCTGCGTCACTCGCGGCAGACAGCGGCGCCGCCTCCGCGGTTCCCGCGGACGGCGCTGAGCCCGGCGCCCTGAACTTCGTGATCTGCTTCCAGGAGCGCACCAGCGCGTCCGCGAAGATGAGCAGCAGGTCGCCGGCCTGTCCCATGCGCAGCGCCGCGTCGATGGCCTCCTGCTCGTCGGGAATGATGGAGATCGCGCTCTCGGGCACACCCGTGGCCCGCAGGGCGGCCGCCTGGATCCTCGGCACCTCGTCCGGCGCGCGATCCCGCAGGCTGTCGTCGCGCCGGCAGATGTAGTGGTCGAAACGTCCCGCCACGGCGTTGGCGATCGCGACCAGGTCCTCGTCGCGGCGGTCGCCCGGACCGGCCAGCACGACGATGCGGCGACCGACGCAATCGAGGCGCGATGCGAGATCCGCCATCGCACCCACGGCGTGAGCGTTGTGGCCGTAGTCGAAGAGCACCTTGAAAGGATGCTCGTCGTAGACGTTCATGCGGCCCGGCGCCTGGAAGAACGTCGAGTCGAACGTCCTGAGGCCCTGCCGGATCGCGTCGAGCTTGATGCCGAGCGAGAACGCCATCGCCGCGGCGAACATCGCGTTCTGCACGTTGTGCATCGCGCGGCCCTCGAGGGTCGCCGGGATGAGGTGGGTCCACACGAGCGGTATGTGTCCGCCGCGATCGTAGAGCGTGATCATCTGTCCATTGACGCCGGCCTCGAGCGCGCACGCCCGCCCGCCGGCGCGAATGTGCTCGCGCACCAGCGAGTGATGGGGGTTCATGGTCACGTAGCAGATGGTCTTCGCGTCGGTGTAGCCGGCCATGCGCAGCACGAGCGGGTCGTCGGCGTTCAGCACGGCGCAGTCCGTGGCGACCTCGACGACCACGCGCTTCACTTCGGCGAGCTGCTCGAGCGTGTCGATGCCCTTGAGGCCGAGGTGATCGGACTGGATGTTCAGCACGGCGCCGACGTTGACCTCGCTCACGCCCATGCCGGCGCGCAGCAGCCCGCCGCGCGCGGTCTCGAGCACGGCGAGGTCGATCTGGGGATCGGCGAGCACCATGCGCGCCGAGACCGGGCCGGTCATGTCGCCCTGTACCGTGCGCTGGCCGTCGATGTAAACGCCGTCCGTCGTGGTGAGGCCGGGCGTATAGCCCGCCATCTTCGTGATGTGCGACAGCATGCGCGCCGTCGTCGTCTTGCCGTTCGTGCCGGTAACCGCAGCGATCGGGACGCGAGACGGCGTTCCCGGCGGAAACAGCATGTCGATGACCGGGCCCGCGGCGTCGCGCGGCGTGCCCTCGCTCGGCGCAACGTGCATGCGGAAACCGGGGGCGGCGTTCACCTCGCAGATGCCGCCGCCGATCTTGCGGTAGCTCTCGGTGATGTCCTTCGAGAGGAAATCCACGCCGCCGACGTCGAGGCCGATCGCCCGCACGGCGCGCTCCGCCATTTCGCGGTTGTCCGGGTGGATGACGTCGGTGACGTCGGTCGCCGTGCCGCCGGTCGAGAGATTCGCGGTCGAGCGGAGATAGACCGCCTGTCCCGCCGCCGGTACCGAGTCGGGCGCGAGCCCCACCCTGTCGAGCATCTTCTGCGCCTGGGCATCGAGCTCGAGTCGGGTGAGGACCTTCTCGTGGCCCACGCCGCGGCGCGGGTCGTGGTTCACGATCTCGACCAGCTGCGCGACGGTGTGCTCGCCGTCGCCGACGACGTGCCCGGGCGTGCGGCGCGTGGCAGCGACCAGCTCGCCATTCACGACCAGCAGGCGATGATCGTCGCCTTCGAGGAAGCTCTCCACGACCACCGAGCGCGAATGCTCACGCGCGACCGCGAATCCCTGCGCGACTTCCTCGTCGGTCGTGAGGCGGATCGAAATGCCACGGCCGTGGTTGCCGTTGTACGGTTTCGTCACGACCGGGAAGCCGATGCGGCGCGCGGCCCGGAGCGCCTGCCCTTCGCTCTGCACGAGCTCCTGCTTCGGCACCGGCAGGCCGAGCGTCGCGAGGATCTTGTTGGTCTCTTCCTTGTCGCTCGCGAGCTCGACCGCGATGTGCGACGTGCGGCCCGTGACGGTCGCCTGGATGCGCTGCTGGTACTTGCCGTGGCCGAGCTGCACGAGGGACTGGTCGTTCAGGCGCAGCCAGGGAATGCCGCGCGCCTCCGCCGCCCGCACG
>JBBIVG010000028.1:0-213 GCA_037439865.1 Nevskiaceae bacterium | reverse complement strand
CACGAGCGACGCCGTCGAGGGACCGAGCGCCCGCCGCTGCGCGAAACGGATGAACTCGTCGCGCGCCTCGGGCCAGTTCCAGCCGTCCGGAACGGTGTCGGCCGGCCGGATCGATTCCGGCAGCAGCGAGCAGATGAGGCGCAATCCGAGCTCGCCGGCCGCGATGCCCTCGTCGCGCTGGGCGTATTCGTAGACGACGGTATAGACGCCCTC
>JBBIVG010000027.1:7334-18212 GCA_037439865.1 Nevskiaceae bacterium | reverse complement strand
CCGCTCTGCCCGAACGCCTCGATCGCATTGCGATAGCAGATTGCCTCGACGTCCGCGCGCGGAATGCCGAGCTCGAGCATCAGCCGCGCCGTCTTCGGCACGGCGAGCGGATCGGACTTGCCCCAGTCGGCACTCGAGTCGATGAAGATGTGATGCGAGCCGTACTTCCGCGCGATCTCGACCATGCGCTCGTTGCCCATCTTGGTCTGCGGGTAGAGCGTGAACGCGGCCCAGAAGCCGCGGTCGAGGACTTCGCGGACCGTCTCCTCGTTGTTGTGGTCGATGATCACGCGGCCCGGCTCCATGCCCATCTCGAGGGCCACGTCCATGCTGCGGGTCGTGCCGCGCTTCTTGTCGCGGTGCGGCGTGTGGACCTGCACGAGCATGCCGAGGTCCTTTGCCAGCTGCAGCTGGGCGCGGTAGTACCTGTCTTCCGCCTCGGTCTGGTCGTCGTAGCCGATCTCGCCCACCGCAACGACGCCCTCCTTGCCGAGGTACAGCGGCAGGATGTCCATCACCTGCTCGGCGAGCGCCTCGTTGTTGGCCTCCTTGCTGTTCAGGCCAATGGTGCAGTAATGGCGGATGCCGAACTGCGAAGCGCGGAAGCGCTCCCACCCGACGAGGCTCGACAGGTAGTCCACGAACGTGCCAACGCTGGTGCGCGGCTGCCCGAGCCAGAAAGCCGGCTCGATCACGGCGACGATGCCGGCCGCCGCCATGCGTTCGTAGTCGTCCGTGGTCCGGGCGCTCATGTGGATGTGCGGGTCGATGAAGAGCATGGTCGTCTCCAGGTTCGGGCTCACGCCGATGCAGCGAGCGTGTCCCACGTGAATCGTCCATCGCGTGCGGCTGCAGCGAGTTCGGGCTCGCCGGCGATCAGCTGCCGGCCCGCCGCATCGGGCGACTCGAGCAGGGCGAGCGCAGCCGCCTGCCGTTCGCGCTCGTCGCCTCTCGCGAGCAACCGGCGGAAGTCGTCGAGCACGTTGCCGACCGCGAATGGCCCGACGCAGCGCCAGAGCTCCGGACTCACCGGCCGCGAGGCGGCCCATCGCTCGTGCGCATAGTCGCACAGCATGCGGGCAAGGTTCGCGTTGCGCCGGCGGTCGAGGCCCACGACGAGGTCGAGGCGTGTCCCGACAAAGAGCGCCTTGAGCACCATCTGGTTCCACGCCTGCTCGGCGAACTGCTCCGACGGATACGGATTGCGGTGCGCGACTGCCTCGAACACGACGCGCATGTTCGAGCGCACGCCCTCCGCCGCGCGCAGCACGTGCCGCGGCTGGTCCGGATACAGCGGCAGGCCGCGATAGAACGCGACGAGTTCGCCGATGTCGGCCGCGCTGCAGAGACGATCGAGCCGGCGGCTCGTCTCGGCGCCGTCGGGTGTGCTGACGAGGAGCAGGTACACGCGCGCGGCCTGGTCCACCGTCCACTCGCCCGGGTCCCAGCCAGCGCGACTGGCGGACGCGGCCTCGAGGTCCGCGGCCCGCAGTCCGAGCGGCACCGTGCCCAGGCGCCGGGTCACGGCGCTCGTCACCAGGAACAGGTCGCGGTCGGACGCGCTGGATCGCACGCGCGCGACACCCGCGTCGAACCACGCCGCGGATTCGCCCGACAATCGCGCGGCGAGCCACTGCCCGAGCAGCTGCACGGGCATCATGCGTGCCTCCTCGGCTCGGCGGCAGGCTCGACCGATTCGTCGAAGACGTGATCGAGGAGCAGCCGCTTCACGTCGGTCGCATGGACGGGCCCCTCGCCGAGCACCTCCGGCCGACTCGTGATGAACAACGGCCCGTCCTCGGCCCGGTCCGTAGGACGGCCGTGGGAGCCCTTGACGAGCGAGGCATCGAGCGAAATGACGTCCATCAGGTACCGCATACCAAGCATCTTCTGCGCGAGCCGTGCCGCAATCCGCAGTTTCGGCAACTTGAGCGCCGGATCGACGAACAGCTCCACCGGGTCATAGCCGGGCTTGCGATGGATGTCCACCGTCCGCGCGTAATCCGGTGCGCGGTCGTCATCGAGCCAATGGTAATAGGTGAACCAGCTGCGGGCATCCGCGATGGCGACCAGCTCACCCGAACGGGGGTGGTCGAGCCCGATCTCGCGCTTGCCGGCATCGTCGAGCACTCGCTCGACCCCGGGCAGCCCGCGCAGCAGCTTTGCGACCTCGGGCACGAGATCGGGTTTCGCGACGTACACGTGCGCGATCTGGTGGTCGGCGACCGCGAACGCGTCCGAGGCACCGGCGTCGAGCTGCTCCCGCCCCAGCTCGTCGCGCACCTCGAGCCACCCGGCCTGTCGCAGCGCACGATTGACGTGCACCGGGTTCGACACCTCGGTGATTCCGTACTCCGACAGCACAACGACCTCGGCACGTGCACCTCGCGCGGCATCGATCAGCTCGCCGCAGATGGCGTCCACCTGCGCGACGTCACGCGCGACGTCCGGGTGATTCGGACCGAGGCGTTGCAGGTTGTAGTCGAGATGCGGCAGGTAGACGAGCGTCAGCGTCGGACGCTCGCGCTCGAAGACCCGCAGGGCGCTGCGGCCGATCCAGCGCGAGCACTCGATGTCCGCCGCCGGACCCCAGAACTTGAACAGCGGGAATTGTCCAAGTTCGCGCTGCAGCTCGTCGCGCAGGCCGGGCGGGTGCGTGTAGATGTCCGGGAGTTTCCTTCCGTCGGCGGGATACATCGGTCGTGGCGTGACCGAGTAGTCCGCCGACGAGTACATGTTGTACCACCAGAAGAGCTTCGCGCACGTGAAGGACGCGTCCCGGCGCTTTGCGGCATCCCACAACTTCTCCCCACCGACGAGGCGATTGCTCTGGCGCCAGAGCCACACCTCGGCGAGATCGCGGAAGTACCAGCCATTCGCCACCGCGCCGTGCACGCTCGGTAGCTCACCGGTGACGAGCGTGGACTGCACCGTCGTCGTCACCGCGGGAGTCACGGTCGTGAGCGGACGCATGGCGCCGCCGCCGGCGAGCGTGCGGAGGTTCGGCGCATGCTCGAGCAGCGCCGGCGTCATGCCCACCACGTCGAGGACGAGAGTGCGCCTCACGCCACACCTCCGGGTTCGTCCGGTGTCGCAGGCACGTCCACGCGACGCAACTTGCCCCGCAGGTCGAGCGGGGTTGCGGAACCGGTCGCGAACATGCAGACGCGAAGCTCCTCAAGCACGCCTTCGATGAAATGGTGCAGCGGCGCGTCTCCTTCATCCGCCTTGACCAGGAACGGCCGCGCCATGGCACCGATGTCGGCCCCGAGCGCGATCGCCTTGGCCACGTCGAGGCCGTTGCGCAGGCCGCCGGACGCAATCAGCGGAAGTGTCGGCGCGGCACGGCGCACGTTCACGATGGACTCGGCCGTCGGGATGCCCCACTCGCCGAACCGCAGCCCGAGTTCGCGCCCGCGCGCGGTGGCCGCACAATGCGCCTCGACCTTGGCCCAGGACGTGCCGCCCGCGCCGGAGCAGTCGATGCCGCTCACGCCGCACTCGAGCAGTCGTCGAGCCGTGGCTTCGGACATGCCGAAGCACACTTCGCGCGCGAACACGGGGATGCCGTCGCGCTCAAGATCGCGACACATCAGCGCAAGCCTTTCGGCGACCCCGCGGAAATCCCGGTTGCCGCCCTGCACGGCTTCCTGCAACGGGTTCAGGTGGATGAACAGGGCGTCGGCACCGATCATCGCCACCGCGCGGCGCGCCTGCTCGGCCCCGTAGCCGCGCGCGATCTGTGCCGCACCGAGATTGGCGAACAGCGGCACGTTCGGCGCGACGTCGCGGACCTGGAACCATTCCTCGAGCGACGGGTCCTCGATGGCGATGCGCTGGCTGCCGACACCCATCGCGAGCCCGAACTGCTCCGCGGCGGCGGCGAGCCGACGATTGATCTGCCGGCCACGTTCCGTGCCTCCGGTCATCGGCGCGATCATCAACGGCGCGCGCAGCCTGCGGCCGGCGAGTTCGCACGCGAGGTCGACGCCGGCAAGTGAAAGCTCCGGGAGGGCTTCGTTCACGAAATCGTACGCGCCGAATCCCGCGCTCTTCCGGTACTCGACCGGCCGCGTGAGGCAGGCCTCGATGTGCCTCAGCTTGGATGCAGGATCGCGCGTCGCGTCGTCCATGGCTCACATCGCCGCGGATACCGAGAAGATGAGGTTGCGGCCCGGCTCGTTCACGCCGGAGCCGTGGATCCGGTACTCGGCGTCCGTCAGGTTGTCGAGCGCAAGCGAAAGCGTGAGTCCCCTGCGCACCTGCCATTCGCTGCGCAGGTTGAGGGTGGTCCAGGCCGGCGTGCCGCCCGGCGGGATGCGCTGGGTGTCCGCGATGTCGCGCGACGACAGCTTGTCCTGCTCGTTCGCGTGGTCCACCAGCAGGTCGAACTGCAGCCGCGGCTGCAACATCACCCATCGCGCGCCGATGCGCCACAGCGTGGGCATCAGCAGGTCGATCGGCTCCTTGACCGCCGTAGTCGACGTGGACGTCGGAAACGATTCCTGCCAGCCATCGATCCACATGCCGTCCGTATAGAGCGTGAGCCGGCTCATCACCTGCCACGACAGCTGCCACTCGACGCCGTCCACGTTCGAGCTCGCGGCATTCGTCTTCGTGACCTCCTTCGACCCCGAGATGATCTGGCCGGTCGGAGTGCGGACGATCACGTCGTTGCCGTCCGTGTTGAAATAGGCGACCTGGCCGGCGATCACGGTGCCCTGGTACTTGATGCCCGCCTCCCAGGATTCGTAGGTCTCCGGCTTCAGGCCCGGGCTCGGCGTCTCGAGCTCGCCCGAGCGCGCCACGTCCTGCCGCGTGAGGTCCGAGAGGTTCGGGGCACGGAATGCCTGCGACACCCCGCCGTAGAGCATCCACGGCCCGTCCTTGATCGGCATGTAGCCGAGCCGGGCGCTGCCGGAGAAATTGTCCCAATTGTCCGACATCGAGTACACGGCGAAGGTCACCGGATCCTCGACCTTGTTCGCGTCCACCGAGGCCCAGGTGTAGCGGCCCGCCAGCGTCAGCGCCAGCTGCGGCGTCGCCTGCACGATGGCCTGCACGAAGAGGCCCGTGAGGTCGTAGGTCGCGTCGTCCGCGACCGGTCCCTGGGCATGCACGCGCCGGATGGAGCCGTTCGCGTTGTACTCGACGTTGTAGCTATTGACGTCGTCACTGTAGTAGTCGACGCCGTACACGAGGTTCGTGCGGCCCCACTTCTTGTCGAACTGCACCCAAAGCCCGGTCGTATAGACGTCGAAACCGAGTTCGTCCGAGCGCAGGTTCGACCGCACGCGATACTGGTCTTCGCTCTGTGACTGGTACGACGCACTCGCGAGCATCGAGTCGGCGAAGGTGCCGAGACCCTTCTGGTGCAGCTGCACGTAGCCGAGCTGGCGCTGCTGGTCGAACTTGAGCACCCGGTCGGTGCCGACCTGCGTGCCGTTCCAGCTGATGCCGTAGATCGTGCGGTGCGTGCGCCACGCGTCGTCCTGGTTCACGTACTGGTAGCCGAGCAGCAGCGTCGTGCGGCTCGTCAGGTCGTACTCGACGCGCGCATTGCCGTCGTCCTCGGTGTAGCCGGTCTTCGGCTGTACGCCGACGGAGCCGCCCGCCTCCACATCGCCGTAGTCCTTGTAGGTGTATCCACCCGTTGCCCGCAGCCTGGAATCCACGTACGTCAGGTCGCCGCGGATCGTGTTCGACGACTCGGCATCGGAATACCGGTACGCGACCCGCGGCGTGAAGCCGTCCGGGGTCCCCGCAGGGATGTCGGACAGCACGTTGACCGCGCCGCCGATCGCATCGCTGCCGTAGAGCACCGACGCCGGCCCCTTGAGCACCTCGATGCGACTGATGGAATAGGTGTCGACGGTATTCCAGTACTGGTTGGGTCCGTCGCGGAAGACCGAGTTGTTCAGGCGGATGCCGTCGATCAGCATCACGTTGCGGAACCCGGTGAAGCCGCGGATGAAGGGCGAGCCCTGCCCGTTCGCGGTCTTCTGGACGAGCACGCCCGGGATCTCGCCGAGCGCCTCGGGCAGCGTTCGCGACTGGTAGAGCTGCTGCACATCCGCGGCTGACTGCGCATAGACCATGGCAGGCACGTCGAACGCGCGGAGCGGCAGGCGCATCGCGGTGACGACGATCTGCTCGAGTTCGTCGACGTCCGGATCGACGAGGACCTCGGGTGTGGCGCCCACGGCGGCCCCTCCACCCAGCACGCACATGATCGCCGACGAAAAAACGCTTCGTCCCCGGATAACCGGAACGCGCGACTCCAACCCGGTCATTCAGTCAACCTCCACGATGGGCCGGGTCGCGCCCGGCCGCTATTTCTTCTTCTCGGTGCCCGCCTCGGGCACGCTGATGGACAACTCGACTTCCGAACCGACCGGCGGCAGCAACCGCGCGTTGCCGTTGACGGAGCCATACGCGCCGATGCCGAGGCCGGACGTAGCCTCGATGACGCTGTTCGGATCGTGCACGAACCCGATCAACGTGCCCGTGACGTCTGCCGCAAACCGGTTGTCCTGCCAGTACTTCTGCGATCCCATGTACACCCATTCGACGGGCTCCGGGACCTTCTGCCCTTCATCGAACAGTGCGTCGGCCGCAGTCACCGTCATGGTCTTGCCGTCGTCCTTGCGCGTGATCGAGATGTCGACGCGCGGCCCGGCGAGCCGCTTCTGGCTGAACTGCTGATAGGGTTCCACGCTCTTGTCGCGCTCGAGGCCGAGCAGGATGCACGCGAGGTTGAACTCCGTGCCGGAGACATCTGCCTCGAGGAGCGACTCGTACTCCTTCATGCCGCCGGTCGTCGTCAGCAGGTACTCCAGCGGCCGGTCGAGGATGTGCACGCGGACGGGGAGCGTCATGCGCCTCGCCTTGCGATCCACGACGATCTTGCCGATCTGGTAGCGCTCGTTGCCGAGCGGCTTCATCGGCGGCGCCGCTGGCGGGCCCGCCTGGGGAGTCGTGGTGGCCGAAGGCGCCTGCGGCTCCGCAGCCCAGCTCGGAAGCGCAACAAATGCGCAAAGCGCGGCCGCAGCCAACAGCGGCCGGATAGGACGGATGCCGGTATAAAAAGGCACTTCTATCAGTGCTCTGTTGCAAGTCTTCAGAACCAGAGGAGCAAGTCTCATGCCAGTCGTCCTCGCTTGGCCGGTTCGCAGCACAATATCAGGAGAAACATGCAGATAGGCGCCGACAGCAGGCACAGGCGGGGGCCGATCCATCCGCCGCCGCGCACCATTCGCTGTACACAAATTGCCAGCCTTGGCCGAGTTCGGGTCAACCGATTCACACACGGCGACCCGTCACCACCCGGTGGGGCATCGGTGGCGGCAGCGGTCGCACTCCAACATCGCTGAAGCCGGCATCGCGCAGCCAGGCCGCGACGTCTGCATCGGCGTGGACCGTTCCGTCGGGTGCGGTCAGCGCCATGTTGAGACCGAACAGCGCCGCGAAGGGCGGCGAGCACCCGCCCTCGTCCGCGAATACGTCGCTCACGATCAGCAGGCCGCCCGGCACGAGACACGCGCGTGCCTTGTCGATCAGGCGACGGCACGAGGCCGCGGTCTCCCGATGGAACATCCCGGACATCAGCACGACGTCGTAGCCGACGCCGAATTCGGAACCGTGGTAGTCGCCGTCACGCAGTGACACTCGATCGCTCGCGCCAGCGGCCGCGACGATTTCGCGAGCGACCGCGGCGACACCCGGAAGCTCGAGCACCTCGGAACGCAGGCCGGGATGGCGCTGCGTGAGCAGGATCGAATACGTACCGGGCCCGCCGCCGACATCGAGCATGGACTTGCGTCCGCGCAGGTCGAGCTCTTCCACGAGCATCCGCGCAATGCCCATCGCCCGGCCGTGCATCGCGTAGACGAAGGTGCGCGTGCGCTCCGCATCGTCGCCGAGATAGGCCTCGGCCGGCAGCGCCGGCTGGCCGGATCGCAGCGCTTCCTCGAGCCGGCCCCAGGTGCCGTAGAGCTGGTCGCTATAGCGCATCGCGCCGCCCATGTAAGCCGGGCTCGACGACACCAGGAACGCATTCGCCGAGGCGGCGTTCACGAAGCCGCCATCGCGCGCCTCGAGCAGCCCGAGCGCAACCAGGACCCGCATCAGCAATCCCGTCATGCGCGCGTCGAGCCCGAGTGCTGCGGCCACCTGCTCGGGGCTCTTCGGGTCGCCCGCCAGCTGGTCGAACAGTTTGAGGCGACTCGCCGTCAGCAGCGCCTGGCTGTCCCAGAATGCCGTCGTGAGGCGGACGATTGGCGTCGGATCGGGCATCGCGGGATGATTCATGCAGCCGCCTCCTCACGATCGAGGTCGCACTCGATCTGCATGTAGGCACAGCGGTGGCACATGAAGCCCGGCGAGAAGCTCAGGCCGTGTTTCCTGCGGATGTCGCGATAGCCCAGGTTCAGCGCCTCGAAGTAGCTGCGGATGCGCTCGTGGTAATCGGGACGCTCCTTGCCGCCCGGCGGCCACATGAGCGAATAGATCGGGATGACGCCGCGCCGGCAAAGCTCCTCCGCGCCTTCGAGCGCGAGCCGCGCGGCCTCCTGCCACTCCAGGCCGTGCTCGGGGTCGAGCTCGATGCCCGCGACCATCGCCGAATACACGCGCCCTCGCCCGAACACACGCACCGCAGTCTCGAGCGCCTCGACCCAGCGCTGGTAGCCGACGTAGCGGTTCTTGCCGGGGCAGACCTTCGCGAACAGCGGCTCCGACCACATCTCGAGGTTGAAGCAGACGAAGTCCACGAGTTGCTCGCGGTGGAACTGCTCGATCTGGTCGTCCGGTAGTGCACCGGAGCCGAGCGCGACCGGGATGCCGTAGCGGTTCTCCTGTTTCACGAAGCGCGCGAGCTGCAGGAAGCGCTCACCTTCCTTGCGCGCGTCCGTGAGCGAGCCGCCGACGAGGTAGATGTGGCGGATGGTGGTCTGGCTCACGATCGCGTGCAGCCCCTCGGCCATGCGCTCGAGCGTGCGCTGCGGGATCTCGACCTGGCCCGTCACCTGCCCGAGATGCGCCGTACGCTCGTCGGGCGCGCCATACGCGCAGAACGCGCAGCGCATCGAGCGCCCGTCGTGCTTGTGCAGGAAATACTCGCAGCCCGGCGCGACGTTGATCACGAGCATGTCGCCGTGCGTCTGCAGCCCGGCCTGCGCGAGCGGCATGCCGTCGCTCGTCTTGTGCGTCATCCACGGATCGAGCGGTTCGAACCCGACCGGCACGGACTGCCCTGAGCGGTCGTCGATGAGCGCATATCCTTGATCCCGATCGCCCTCGATATGCCACGGTGAGTCGCCGTTGCCGAGCACGCGGATCTCCGTACCGTCGCGGGTATTGATCAGGTACGGGATCGTGGCGAGCCCCTTGCCCGTCGGATCGTGCTCTCCCTGCTTGAATCGGTAGGGGTAGAAATTCGGCATCGAGTGCGTTGCCGCGCGACCGAGCGCATCCGTGTAGCGGATGCCCTCGCACATGACCTGCACCTTGAGCGCCGGCGAACCCGTGAGACCCTTCATCGACCCATCCCCCGTCGCGATGCGTTACCGGTGATGCCGCGCGAGCCGCTGCCTTCGCTGGCCCGTCCTGTTATCGTGCGGAGGTCGTGCGTCGCATCAACCCAATCCCGCTCGAGGGCCTCACGCGCGGACTGCTCATTATTGCCGCAGCGCTGTGCATTCCGCTCGTGCCCTTTTTCATAATCGGCGAAATTCCCGGCGAACGCTGGCTGTCGGCCACGGACGAGCACGCGTGGGCGTTCGCCCTCGTCGGCGGAGGACTTCTCACGATAGACATCCTGCTCCCGGTGCCCTCCAGCATCGTCGGGACCATGCTCGGGGCCCGTCTCGGGTTCGCAGGGGGGTTCGCAGCGACTTTCGCCGGACTGATGATCGGCCAAACCGTCGCGTACGCCGCCAGCCGCCGCCTGTTGCGCAGGGAGAGCTCTGACCTGCCTGCGGCGCCGACACTGATGGCGATCTTCCTGAGCCGCCCGGTTCCCGTGCTGGCCGAGGCGATGGCGCTCGCCGCCGGGGCGTCGAAACTGCGCTGGAGCCAGTTCCTCGCGGCCTGCGGCGCGGGCAATTTCTTCTACGCGGCGGCGCTGGCAATGAACGGCGCCGAACTCGTGCCGAAGGCGTTGCTGGGGCCGGGGTTGATCCTGCCGATGCTCCTGCCGGTCGCCGGCTGGCTCACCTGGCGGCGCATACGCAAGTCATCTTCGAGCGGAGAGGCGACTCATGCTGATCTTCCTGATTAACCGCACCCGTGGTGGGCTCACGCCCGAGCAATACGGCCAGCTCGCCGAGCGCGCAAAGGCGTTCTACGCAAACGTCCCAGCGGGGGTGACCATCCGCGGCGAATGGGCCGCGACGGACTATTCGCGCAACTTCACGTTGCTCGAGGCACCGGACGTGGCGAGCGTCGAAGAAATGGCGGCGCCATTCCGCGAGTTCGTGGACGTGGACGTGATCCCGGTGAACGAGATCAAGGGGTGGACGGCGTCGTGACGCGCATGAGGTAGACGCGGCCCGGACCGTTCGGAGTATTGACGTCCAGCGTGACAATACCGGCGTCGCTGGCGAACACGGACTGCAGGCGCTTGATCGCGGCATCCGCCGTCGTCACGGGCTGCCCCTGCACGAGCTGGATCTGGCTCCCGGACGGCAGGTCGAGGACGGCCGCGACTCGCTGCGCCGCGACCAGCTCACTGGTCTTCGCGGGCTTTCCAGCCGATGCGCCTGCCGCGGCCTTGAGCTCGCGCGACATCTTCTCGGAAGAAACCTCCCGCGTGTACACCCGGTTCCGGTCGTCGTTCTCCTTGGCAACGACGGCGGCCGAGGACGGCGCGGTGGCCGG
>JBBIVG010000027.1:1345-7289 GCA_037439865.1 Nevskiaceae bacterium | reverse complement strand
GGCAGCGCGAGCTTGATCTCGCGCGAATCGACCGACAGTACCTTGACGCCGTCCACGACGCTCCCCGCGCGGACGAGGACTTGTCCGCCCTCGGGCACCTGCAGGAACGCGATGAAGTCCGCGCCGACGGCGAGGGTTCCGGCCAGCCGATAACCCCTGGCCGCGTCCTCCGCGGAGGCTGCGGCGCATTGCAGGACGAATGCGGTACACATCGCCGCGACGGCCGCAACGAACCGGGGCCGCACAAATGAAAAGGTCGGGTGGCGATTGCTCGCCACCCGACCGGACCTTTCAGTGTCGGCCCGTCGTCGTATCGACCGGCGGGCCGTCATGACTCGACTCGTCAATGGTCAATAGTACTTCAGCGACAACATGCCACGACCGGCGTAGTAGCACTGCCAGAAGTCGTTGATGTCGATGATGCCCGCGCTCGAGCCCGTGCTCGCGTAGTTGGCCCAGGCATTCGCCGACGTCACCTTCTGTCCTCGCAACGCATAAATCGCGTTGAGGTCGGTCATCGTGATCCTGCCGTCGCTGTTCGAGTCGCACAGCAGGCCGCCTTCGGGTGCCGGCTCATCCACGCCGCCCGTCGAACGCTGCAGGACGAGAATCGCCCAGCCCATTCGATCCCACGCGCTGTCCCAGCTCGAGGGCGCGCCATTGCAGGCGAAATTTCCGTTCGCGCACTGGTGCGAGAGGATGTCGGTGGCGAAGTCGAAATACGTCGACTTCGACTCAGCAACGTAGTAGCTGCCCGGATCCGCGCCGTACACCGTATTGCGGGCGACGACACCCGGGTCCTTGTTCATCTGCCGCACCGAGCACGTTCCCGGGTACGCATCCGTCGGATCCGGGTCCGCCGCTGGATCGAGCTTGCCGTACGCATCGGGTCCAAGATTGCCCGCGGTGATCGGGTTGCCGGACTTGACGAGGTCCTCCAGCGCGATCAGGCCCTTCATGGCACTCCACATGTAGTACCAGTACGAGTATGACGGCCATGAATTGCCCATGCTGTCGAGGTCCTGCCACCGATAGTGGTTGCGGACCCATCGCAGGTAGGCCTGGACACCAGCGTCATTCGGGCCGGCTCCGCCGAGCGTCTGCACCCAGAGGCCGGACGCGGTCTGCTGCAGTGACGGCTTGTAATAGGGGTGATAGCCGAACCCCTTTTCAGAAGCCTCGATGATATTGCAGCTGGCGTTGTCGGAGCCCGTTCCCGCGTTGGTCGCGTACGCCTTGCGCGTCGCGGACAGCGCAGCCGTGATCTTTGCGACCCGCCCGCCCGGATCACCGACGGCTTTGAAATAGGCCTTCGCCGCCGACAGGCCGGCGGCCGCGAACTGGGTCGTCGATGAATCGTCGCCCGCTCCGCTGTAGCTCCACATGCCGTTGCACGTCGCCGGGAGGGCACAACCGTTCGTGGACGATCCCTGATCCGCAAGCAACGCATCGGTCATTTGCTGGATCGCGGGACCCAGGTCAATCAGTGATGGGTCGTCCGGGATGTCCGTCGCGCCCTTGCCCGGACCGCCCGTGCGGCCGTAGAAGGACAGTCCCATCAGCCAGTTGCCGAAGGTGTACGAGCGATAATAGTAATTGCCGCTCTGCAAGTCGCGCAGGATGCACGCGACCGCCTTGCGCATCTTCGTCTGGTCGTCCACGCTCGCACCTGAATAGCCTTGCGGCTGGTCATTCAGGTCGCCGCTGGGCCGCTTCTCGAGGATCGCAAGCAGCGGCAGTCCTCGAACCTGGCCGCCGTACGATCCCGACGTGGTGCAGGCGGGAAGTCCGCTGTACGCGCCCGTGGCATTGAGGTAGCCGAGACCCAGATCGATGGCACTGTTTACGTCGACGGCGAAATTCGAAAGCGTCGTTGCCGGCGCCGCGGTCCCTGCCGCGAGGCAGAGCACCGCCCCAGCGCATGCGCTGAGTATTTTTCTTCGCAACATAAGAACCCCTCCACTAGAGAGACACGCGCGCCCCGGCTTCCCCCCCGGGAATCCGTACGCGCTTCACCGTTCACGATGCATATTTTGTGCCCCGTCGAGACGCCGCGACTAATTCCATGAATACGTAGGAAATTCAGTTTGCGTTGCAAGGCCGCGGCAGGCCTGGGATTCTCGTTGTGTAAAATCGGTCGACGCCGGAAAGTACCTATGCCGACAGAATGCTGCGGCGCAATTTTCGCACTGCAACAAGCCGGCCCGCCGCTCCGGGCGGAGCACGTTTGCCGCCGCGCGCAAGGCTTCTGTAGCCTCGCTTCGTGAGCCGCCCGAGCAGCATCCGCTTTCGACTGACGCTCGCAGCCTTGCTGCCGCTGCTCATCGCAATGGCCGCCGCGTGGGCGATCGCGACGGTCATCTTCACGCGCACGCTCGAGCAACGCGTCGCGGACCAGCTCACCGACACCGCAGACGTGCTCACGCGCACCGGCCTGCCGTACACCAGGGAACTGCTGCAACGAGTCGCCGACCTGCAGCAGGCCCAGATTGCCCTGCTCGACGCGAACGGCGCGATCGTCACCCGAACGACGGGCAATCTCGCGGACGGGCCAGTGATGTCCGTTACGCGCCTCGTTCCGGCAGGCAGCGATCCTCGCGCAAGGACCCTGCTCATCACTGCGTCGCTGCGCGACGCCCGCGACGCCGCGCGGCGCGCGGCACTCGGCATGGGCCTCGCGGTCCTGGCTGCAGGTGCGCTGCTCGTTGCCCTGCAGTACTTCCTCGTACGCGGCATCACCGAACCCATCGGTCGTCTCGTGGCAATGGCGAACGACATCGCTGCCGGGAAGCGCAATGTGCAGGCGGATCCCATGCCGCACGGGGAACTGCAGGCGCTCGCAACGGCACTGAACGACATGACGGCGAAGCTGCAGTCGTACGAATCCGAGCTCGCCGACCGCAGCCGGCTCGCGGCGCTCGGTGAGATGTCGGCGCGCATCGCGCACGAGATCCGCAATCCGCTCACCGGACTCAAGCTGCACCTGCAGCTGCTCGATGAACGCGCGTCACCCGCGGACAAGCCGACGCTGCGCCGGCTGCTCGACGAAGTGGGCCGGCTCGAGCTCATCGTCGCCTCCTCGCTGTCGCTCACGCGGCCGCAGCCCGCCGAGCTGCGCGAGGCGGACCTGAACGAAGCGGTGGACGAAGTGCTGCAACTCATGGAGCCGTCGTTGCGCCACCGCCGCATCGAGCTGCGACGCGACTTCGGAACGATGGCCCGGGTCGCGATCGACCGCGACCGCATCAAGCAGGCGATCCTGAACCTCGTCGTGAATGCCTCCGACGCGTTGCCCGACGGCGGCGTGGTGCTCGCCCGCAGCTCGTTCGACGCTGCAAGAGGCGCGGCCACCGTCTCGATCGAGGATTCCGGCCCGGGCATCGACGTGGGGCTGAACGATCCGTCGCGCGCCGCCGGCAGCTCGAAACCCTTCGGCCTGGGCCTCGGGCTGCGCGTGTGCCGCGAGATCGTTGCGGAACACGGCGGGACGCTCGATCTTGGGCGCAGTGAATCGCTCGGCGGCGGCCGCGCGACCGTCGAGCTGCCGTCGCACGCGGCGTCCTGAGCCACCCGGTACACTGCACCCATGGCACGCATCCTGGTCGCCGACGACGAGCCCTCGATCTGCGAAGCCTTCGCTGCACTGCTGTCGGCCGAAGGCCACGAGACGCTCACGGCCTCGAACGGTCGCGATGCCGTCCAGAAGGTGCAGTCCGAGCGGCCGGACGCCGTTTTCCTCGACGTGCGCATGCCGGGACTCGACGGCATCGCGGCGCTGAAGGAGATCCGTGCCCTGGATGCCGCCGTGCCCGTGATCGTCATGACGGCGTACGGCACACTCGACACCGCGGCGGAGGCGCTGCGCAACGACGCCTTCGACTACCTCGGCAAGCCGCTCGACCTGGCGAAGATCCGGCAGCTGCTGCAGCGGGCGCTGCACAGTTCCGCCGGCGCGACGTCCGCGGCGGTGCCGCTCGAACCGAACGTGGAGATGCAGCCGAGACGGCTCGTGGGCCAGAGCCCGGTGATGCAGGAGATCTTCAAGCGCATCGTGCTGCTCGCCGACAACGAGATGAGCGTGCTCGTGCAGGGCGAGAGCGGCACCGGCAAGGAGCTCGTCGCGCGCGCCATCCACTCGAGCGGCAAACGCGCCCGCGAGCCGTTCGTGGCGATCAACTGCGCGGCGATCCCGGAATCGCTCATCGAGTCGGAACTGTTCGGACACGAGCGTGGCGCGTTCACCGACGCCAGGCAGACCCGGCCCGGCCGATTCGAGATCGCAGGCCAGGGCACGCTGTTCCTCGACGAGATTTCGGAGCTGCCGCTGGGTATGCAGAGCAAGCTGCTACGCGTACTGCAGGAGCGGACCTTCGAGCGCGTCGGTGGCGGCGCGTCCATCCCGTTCCGCGGACGGCTCGTCTGCGCGACGAACCGCGACCTCGCCGCCGAGGTCGCGGCGGGCCGCTTCCGCGAGGACCTGTTCCACCGCATCAATCTCGTGACGATCAACCTGCCGCCGCTGCGTGAGCGCCGCGATGACATCCCGGAGCTCGTGCGGTCGCTGCTCTCCGGCGCGAACCGCGAGGCCGGCAAGATGATCACGGCCGTCGAGCAGGCGGTGCTCGACCAGCTCAAGGCCCGCGACTGGCCTGGAAACGTCCGCGAGCTCGAGCACGTCATCAAGCGCTCCGTGCTGACCGCGAAGGGTCCGACGCTCACGGTGCACGACCTCCATCTCGCGGCCGAGGGCGGGCCCGCCGAACCGGTTTCTTCGCTCGACCGGATTACCGCGCCCCTCGAAGCGATCGCAGCGGCGCTCGTGGCAAGCGGCACGGCCGCGCCCGAGCCGCCCCCGATTCACGAGGTGGCGATGTCGAGACTGGAGCGGGCACTCATCGACGAGGCACTCAAGGCGACCGGCGGCAACCAGGTGGCGGCGGCCCGGCTGCTCGGCATCAGCCGCAGCACGCTCCGCTCGAAGCTGCCCGGATCGGGCGGCCGCGACCTGTAGCAAACGTGCGCATCACCCTGACGAAATTCGTCCACGCCGGATTTCCCACGCGGATCAGTAACTTGACGGCGGCCGCCCGCTCCCGCGGCGGCAGCTGCATGGTGCAGGCGGACCAATCCGGCACGCAGCGCAGCCACATGCATGGCGCGCAAGCTTCTGTTTTGAAATGCAAATTCTGGCGGCGGCCGTGCGACGGCGGGATGGCACAGGGATTGCAGCTCTACAGGCGAACGGACATTCCGCCGTGGATGTCGCCTCGTGGTGGTCCCCCCGATTTGCCGCCCCGAGGAAGTCCGGACCGGTACCCCTCCCGGTCCAGCCGAAGCGGCGACAAGGTCGAAGCGGCCGCTCGTGGGACCACGGGCGGCCGCTTCCTTTGATGACTACAACGTGAGACCGGAGTGGAGCCCATGAAGAGACTTGCCTCGCTGGCCCTCGTACTGGCGCTCGTAGCTGCGCCCGTCGTGAATGCAGCGGACGCGATGGATCCCGCATTGAAGGAGAAGGCCCGGCGCGCGATCGACGCCGGCCTGCATTACCTGCGCGGCGCACAGGGCGAGGACGGCTCGCTCTCAGGCTCTGTCGGGATCACGGCGTTGTCGCTCCGCGCGTTCCTCGAGAGCCATCGCGGGTACAACGAGTCGGACGGCGCATTCATCACCCGGCAGGTGGACTACATCCTGTCGAAGGTCAACAAGGACGGCTCCATCTCCGAGTCGCTGCAGAACCGCAGCTACAACACGGCCGTCGCCCTGACGGCGCTCGCCGCAGCGAAGAATCCGAAGTACGCGGACGCGATCGCCGGCGGCCAGAAATTCCTCACCGGCCACCAGATCGACGAGGCCGAGGGCTACAAGCCGGACCATCGTTATTACGGCGGCATCGGCTACGGCGGTGACGAGCGCCCGGACCTCTCGAACCTCTACCTCGCGC
>JBBIVG010000027.1:0-1332 GCA_037439865.1 Nevskiaceae bacterium | reverse complement strand
GCGCTCGAAGGCCTGAAGTCCACGGCCGAGAACCCGAAGGACCCTGTCTGGCAACGCGCACTCGTCTTCGTGAACCGTTCGCAGAACCGCAGCGAGAGCAACGACCAGCCCTGGGCGGGGAACGACGGCGGCTTCATCTACATGCCCGGCTGGAATCCGCCGGAGTTCGGCGGGGGCACGAATTCGTACGGCGGCATGACCGCGGCGGGCATGATCAGCCTGCTGTTCGCGGGCGTGGACAGGAACGACCCGCGCATCCAGGCCGCCTACAAGTGGATCACGACGAACTACACGCTGGACCGGAACCCGGGAACGGACACGAAGCACGGGCTCTTCTACTTCTACAACGCCTACGCCAAGGTGATGGCCGCTTACGGCGCGGACGAATTCACGGACGGCAAGGGACAGGTCCACAACTGGCGCAACGAGCTCGCGCAGAAGCTCCTCAGCCTGCAGGCTCCGGACGGGTCATGGGTCAACAAGGACTCGAACAAGTGGTGGGAGAACAACCCGCAGCTGGTCACGGCCTGGTCGGTCATCGCGCTGGAGCAGGCCGTCCGCTGAGGCGGGCGCCGAGGCCCGGCGGGCCGTCATGATGCCGTGATGAACGGTAACGCATGAATTCGCCGGCAGCCGATTCGGTGCTCGGTGCCGTGCGGCGACAGTTGCGTCTCGTCGCCCTGGCGGATGCCGCGCGGTTCGCCGCCTGGACGACCGTGGCCGTCGCCCTGGTCGCCGTGCTGCTGCACCTGTTCGTGCGCCCGGTGCGTTTCACGCCAGTTGCGATGGCGGTCACGGCCTGTTGGGCGGCGGCGCTGATCCAGGCCGTCGCGACCCGGATCACCGGCGCGGAATGTGCCGCCTGGGCGGACCGCCATCTCGGCGGTCGCTCCGCCTTTGCGACGTACCTCGAGATCCCCCGCGCTCCTGAGCGACGGGATTCGCCGGCAAAGCGGCGGCTCGCCGAGTGGCTGGAGCAGGCCGCACCGCACAGCCTCGCTCGGCTAGCATCGATGCGACACGATGCAGGCCTGCTGAAGCCGGTCGCGGTTGCGCTCGTCGCCGGAGTTCTCGCCCTGGTGCTGCTGCAGGTGCCCGCGCATAGGAGCCCCCTGCTCTCCTCGGCGTCGCGTGCCGAAACGGCGGCCAGGCCAGCCGCCGCCATGCAGCCCGGCGCCGTCGATGGCAGCACGCCCGGACAGGCCAGCAGCGCGCGCCAACGCCCCGGATCGCAACGGGACAAGACCCCTGGCGCCGAGGGCAGCAAGCCGACCGCCCCGACCTCTGCAAAGCAACGCGCATCGGCCGAGCGCGTGGAAACGGCCGGCGAGG
>JBBIVG010000026.1:11010-18214 GCA_037439865.1 Nevskiaceae bacterium | reverse complement strand
GCCGGCGGCATCGCGCCGAGCGTGCGCATGTTGTGCGTGCGGTCCGCGAGCTTGACCATGATGACGCGGATGTCGCGCACCATGGCGAGCAGCATCTTGCGGAAGCTCTCGGCCTGCGCCTCCGCGCGGCTCTTGAACTGGATCTGGTCGAGCTTCGACACGCCGTCGACGAGTTCCGCGACCTCGGTGCCGAACCGCGTCGTGATCTCGTCCTTGAGCGTGGGCGTGTCCTCCATCACGTCGTGGAGGATCGCGGCGATCAGCGTCTGCGGGTCGAGGCGCAGGTCGGCGAGGAGGTCGGCGACCGCGACCGGGTGGGTGATGTAGGGCTCACCCGAGCGGCGCCGCTGGCCCGCGTGCGCCTGGAACGCGAAGTCGTAGGCTTCCTGGACGCGCTCGACCTCGGCCGGGGGCAGGTAGCCCTCGAGCTTCGCGATCAGCTGGCTGATGCCTATGGACCGTCTTCCGTAAGGCAGCAGGCTGCGCAGGGAAGACGTGACGTCCATGGGGTTCTCGGGGCGGGATCAGTCTCCCAGACCGATCTGCGGCGCGCGCAGTTCGCCCATGAACTCGGGCTCGGGCATGAAATCCTGCGGCGGGCGATCGGGCTCCTCGAGGATCTCGAGGCCGACGTGACCGGCGGCCACCTCACGCAGCGCGAGCACCGTCGGCTTGTCGTTCTGCCAGTCGAGCGTCGCGTCGGCGCCGTTCGCCAGCTTGCGGGCGCGCTTGGAGGCGACCAGCACCAGCTGGAACAGGTTGGGGACGTTCTGCAGGCAGTCTTCGACGGTGATGCGGGCCATGGGCGGTCTTTACGTGTCAGTCGGGGACAAGGGGCGAAAGCATAGCACAGGCGCCGGGGCCCGCCAGCCGGCCGAAATGTGCTGCGAATCAGTCGGTTGAGGTCAGGCCGGCCGCGAGCCCGGGCAGGCCCGGCCGGTCGCTGCACGAAGGCCCGCCCTGGCCGCGCACGATGGCCTGCAGCTCGCCGAGCGCCCGCTCGAAGTCGTCGTTGACGACGACGAACTCGAACTCGCGCCAGTGCCCCATGTCGCCCGCTGCATCCCGCAGTCGTCGCTGGATCACCTCTTCGGAGTCCGTCCCCCGGCCGCGAAGCCGGCGTTCGAGCTCCGCCCTCGACGGCGGCAGGATGAAAATCGAGAGGCATTCCGGGAGTGCACGCCGGATCTGCCGGGCGCCCTGCCAGTCGATCTCGAGGATCAGGTCCTGGCCGGCGGCGAGCGACGCCTCGACCTGCGCCCGCGCCGTGCCGTAGCTGTTGTCGAACACGGTCGCGTGCTCGAGGAACTCGCCTGCCGCGACCATGCGGTCGAATTCCCCGCGGGAAACGAAGAAGTAGTCGTGACCGTGCCGCTCGTTCGGCCGCTGCTTGCGGGTGGTGTAGGAGATCGAGAATCGCAGGCCGGGCTCGCGCTGCATCAATGCGCGGACGAGCGAGGTCTTGCCGGCGCCCGAGGGCGCGGCGATGACGAACAGGCGGCCGCGAGGCGTACTGTCACTCAAGGCTCGTCACCCGGCCCGTCACTCGACGTTCTGGACCTGCTCCCTCATCTGTTCGATGAGGACTTTCATGTCCACCGCCGCGCGCGTCGTCTCGACGTCCTGCGACTTCGACGACAGCGTGTTCGCCTCGCGGTTGAGTTCCTGCATCAGGAAGTCGAGGCGGCGACCGGCCGGCTCGGTGGAATCGAGCACGCGCAGCGTCTCCGTGACGTGGCTGCCGAGGCGGTCGAGTTCCTCCTCCACGTCCATCTTGTAGGCGAGCAGCACGAGTTCCTGCTCGAGGCGCTCGGGATCCACCTGCGCGCCGAGCTGCGCCACGCGCTCGGAGACCTTCGCGCGGATGCGGGCACTCACCTCGGGCAGCCGGGCGCGAACCAGCGCGACACCCTCGACCAGTCCCTGGCAGCGGCTCTGCAGCATCTCGCGGATCCGCCCGCCTTCGCGGGCCCGCGTGTCATTCAGCTGCGCCACCGTCTCCCTGATCAGCTCGAGCGCCTCGCCGAACACCGGCTCGAGGTCGCGCTCGGCCTCGCGAACGGCGCCTGGCCAGCGCAGCACGTCCATCGGGTTCATCGCGGCAGGATTCCCGCCCAGCATGCGGCCGACGTCGTGCGCGCTCTTCAGCACCTGCTCGACGAGCGGCGTGTTGAGTTCCAGCGTCGTGGACACCGCGCTCGTCGAGCGCATGTAGACCGACGCGTCGACCTTGCCGCGGCGCAGGCTCGCACCGAGCAGCTGCCGCGCGTCGTTCTCGATGCCGCGCAGGTCGTCGGGCAGCCGCAGCGAGACCTCGAGGTAGCGGTGGTTGACCGTCCGGATCTCGCACGTGAGGGTGCCCCAAGGGCCCTGGCGCTCGCGCCGCGCGAAGCCGGTCATGCTGCGGATCATGGGCGGTGTCCGGGTGGAATTGCCGGGGAAATGAAGCACATGCCGCGCGTGAACCACTTACGGGGATGCGGCGCGGAATGATATAAACGCGGCCAGAGTCTACATGAGAAGCAGGCGTGCCGGAGCGACACTTGCAGATCGAGCACGCGGATCTGAGCCTCCTCGGGAATCGCGAAGAAAACCAGGATCGAGTCGCCATCGCCATCGGCGATGGATCGGCATTCCTTGCCGTCGTGGACGGCATGGGCGGACATGCCGATGGTGCGCGTGCGGCCGAGGTCGCCATCCGCGCAATGGTCGGCGAGTTCTGGGAGGCGAGCCGGCCACTGTTCGATCCCGAGGGCTTCCTGCATCTCACCATTGGTCGTGCACACCAGGCCGTCGTCGACCTCGGTCGCGGCCTGCCGCAGGAGATCCGGCCTCGCGCCACCTGCGCCGCGTGCATCCTGCAGGGCACGAGCGCGTACTGGGCCCACGTGGGCGACAGCCGGGTCTATCTGCTGCGACACGGGCACGTCGCCGCGCGCACCCGCGACCACAGCCACGTCGAGCTACTGCTCAGGGCGGGCCGCATCACGGAGCGGCAGGCCCAGGACCACCCGATGCGCAACTACGTGGAGTGCTGCATCGGCGGTGACCCGGTGCTGCCGGAGATGACCTTGAGCGGGCGCAACGCGCTGCAGCCCGGCGACGTCGTCGTGCTCTGTTCGGACGGCCTTTGGGCCGGCGCGACGGACGAGCAGATCGCGTCGCTCAGCCTCGCGCAGGACCGCGGCCTGAGGGACGCACTCGCCAGCCTCGGTGACCGCGCGCTGCTCGCGACGGCCCCCTTCGCGGACAACACGACTGCCGCGGCCGTGCGCTGGCTCGGCCCCTGAACCGGAGATCCTGAATTGAGACCGAGTGGCCGCGCGCCCGACGAGTTGCGCCCGATCCGCATCACCCGTGGCTTCACCCGCCACGCCGAGGGTTCCGTGCTCGTCGAGTTCGGCGACACTCGCGTCCTCGTCACTGCGACCGTCGAGGACGGCGTGCCGTCGTTCCTGCGCGGCAGGGGCGAGGGCTGGGTCACGGCCGAGTACGGCATGCTGCCGCGCTCGACGCACACGCGCTCGGCGCGCGAAGCCGCGAAGGGCAAGCAGAGCGGCCGGACGCTCGAGATCCAGCGACTGATCGGCCGATCGCTGCGCGCGGTGATGGACATGCGCGCGCTCGGGGAGCGAACCGTGACGCTCGACTGCGACGTGCTGCAGGCGGACGGCGGCACGCGCACCGCGTCGATCACGGGCGCATACGTCGCCCTGGTCGACGCCATGGAACGGCTCGTGAAGCGCCGCGTCATCGGTTCGAGCCCGCTGCATGGCCAGGTGGCCGCGGTATCGGTCGGGATCTGCGGTGGCGTTCCGGTCGTGGACCTCGATTACGCCGAGGACTCCGACGCCGAGACGGACATGAACGTCGTGATGAACACGGGCGGCGCATTCATCGAGATCCAGGGAACGGCCGAAGGACACGCTTTCCGCCGGGATGAACTCGACGAGCTGCTGAATCTCGCTGCAGGCGCGTGCCAGCGGCTGTTCGCAGCGCAGCTGGAGGCGCTGCAGTCACCGCTCCCCGCCGCGCAGGGATCGAAACGGTGACGGCGCGAGGGCCCGCGTTCCCGGCGCGGGTGGTCCTTGCAACCGGCAACCCCGGGAAGCTCCGGGAGATGCGCTCGATCCTCGCCCCCTGGCACGTCGAGGTGCTGCCGATCTCCGGCTTCACGCAGGAGGCGCCGGACGAGGCCGGCCTCAGCTTCGTCGAGAACGCGATCCTGAAGGCGCGGTTCGCCGCGGAAATCGCGGGCCTTCCTGCGATCGCGGACGATTCGGGCCTCGAGGTGGACGCGTTGCACGGCGCGCCCGGGATCTACTCGGCGCGATTCGCGGGTGCGTCCGCGGACGACACGGCCAACAATGCGAAGCTGCTGCACGAACTCGCCGGCGTGCCCGCGGAGCGGCGGACGGCGCGTTACCGTTGCGCCATGGCGTACCTGCGCTGGCCAGCCGATCCTGCGCCGATCGTGTGCCAGGCGAGCTGGGAGGGCCGTATCGTCGAGGCGCCGCGCGGCAGCGGCGGCTTCGGGTACGACCCGCTGTTCATGGTCGAGGGATCGGATCGCACGGCGGCCGAGTTCGCGCCCGACGACAAGAACCGCGTGAGTCACCGCGGCCAGGCCCTGCGTGCGCTGGTGGCGGCGCTGGCCGGAGGCCCGGGCGAGGCCTGAACATGCCGCACGCGCTGCCGTTGGCGCTGTACGTGCACCTGCCGTGGTGCGTGCGCAAGTGTCCCTACTGCGACTTCAACTCGCACGCCGTGCCGTCGGCCGGCATCCCGGAGCGCGCCTACCTCGAAGCCCTGCTGGACGATCTCGAGTTTGCGACGGACGGGCTTGCCGGGCGGGAAATCGCGTCGGTCTTCTTTGGCGGCGGGACTCCGAGCCTGTTCTCGGCGCGCACGATTGCAGCGGTGCTGGATCGAACCCGCGAATTGCTGCCGGTCGCGGGCGACGTCGAAGTGACGCTCGAAGCCAACCCCGGCACCGTCGAGCACGGAGCGTTCGCGGCCTATCGCGACGCCGGAGTGAAACGAGTGTCCCTCGGTGCGCAGAGCTTCGACGACCGGCAGCTGGCAGCGCTCGGGCGCATCCACGCCCGGAGCGAGGTCGAGGCCGCGGTCGCGGAGCTGGGCAGCGCGGGCTTCGACAACTTCAATCTCGACCTGATGTACGGGCTGCCCGGACAGGTCCTGGCGGAGTCGATCGAGGATGTCGAGCGGGCGATCGCGCTCGGCCCGGGCCACATCTCGCATTACCAGCTCACGCTGGAGCCCGGAACCGCGTTCGAGCGCCGTCCCCCCGTACTGCCCGACGACGACACGATCTTCGCGATGCAGGACGCCTGCCAGCAGCGCCTCGCGGCGGCGGGATTCGACCAGTACGAGGTGTCGGCCTACGCGCGGCCGGGCCGGCGCTGCCGTCACAACCTCAATTACTGGCAGTTTGGTGACTATCTTGGCGTCGGCGCGGGAGCACACGGCAAGATCACGGATGCGGCGACGGGCCGGGTGACGCGAACGGCGCGCGTGCGGCAGCCGGGGCGCTACATGTCTGCCGGCAGGCGCGAAGATCGGATCGCGGAGACCAACGTCGTCGCAGGGCGCGATCTCGCATTCGAGTTCTTCCTGAACGCGCTGCGGCTGGTGGAGGGATTCGACGCCTCACTCTTCGAGGAGCGCACTGGCCAGCCGTGGGACTCGATGTCGCGCGAGGTCGGCATGGCTCGCGAGCAGGGTCTGCTCGAACGAACGACGGCTGGGCGATGGGCCCCGACCAGGCAGGGGCGCTTGTTCCTCAATGACTTGCAGGCAATCTTCCTGGCGGTGTCGGGCGTGCGGCACGAGTGATGCACTGTTTCGGGACGTCTCGAGGTGGCTGTGGCCTCCAGTTATACACACAGCCCTGGCAGGACCCTAGTTACGGCACGTTACGGCCTGTAGTCGAAGTGACATGTTAGACAGAGCTCGTAAGTAACTGATTTTAAAGCTGGAAATACTATGGTCAAAATTTGACCAAAGCGAAAATCGCAGGGTCCCGCGCCGGAAGCGTCCACCGACCGTGGCCGCCATCCACAAAGTTATCCACAACTTTTGTGGATAACCGACCGCGCCCGCCGCAGCTTTCCCGCAACAACCTTGTCACGGCCCGCACGCGCTCCTATACTTCGCGCCCTTTTTCCGATTGTCTGCCTACAGGACCGCGGCCATGAAGAGCGGAATCCATCCCGAGTACAAGAAGATCACCGTCACCTGCAGCTGCGGGAACACTTTCGAAACGCGTTCCACGCTGGGCGAAGACCTGCAGATCGAAGTGTGCTCGAACTGCCACCCGTTCTACACGGGCAAGCAGAAGATCGTGGACACCGGCGGCCGCGTCGATCGCTTCCGCAAGAAGTACGCGAAGGGCTGATCCCGGTTCGCAGCGATGCGTCGAGACGGGGCGCCACGGGCGCCCCGTTTCATTTGCGCGGACGGAACTTTCTGCCCGGTCGTCTGCCCTCTAGACTCGAGGTCCACCGTCCTCGAGGCTGCCGAATGCCGTCATCCCGTACCCTGCTGGCCGCCGTTGCCGCGCTGCTCGCGAGCCTGGCCGGCGGCTGCGCGACGAACCCGGTGACGGGCAAGACCGACGTCGTCACGATGTCGGAGGCGCAGGAAATCTCGATCGGTCAGCAGGAAAACGCGAAGGTCCTGCAACAGTACGGCCGCTACGACGACGAGGCGCTGCAGGCGTACGTCAGCGAAATCGGGCAGCGGATCGCGGCGGTGAGTCACCGCCCGAACCTCCAGTACACGTTCACGGTCCTCGACAGCGAGACGGTCAATGCCTTCGCGCTGCCGGGCGGCTACGTCTACATCACGCGCGGGATCATGGCGTACCTGAACTCGGAGGCCGAGCTGGTCGCGGTGCTGGGTCACGAGGTGGGTCACGTCACTGCGCGGCACGCGGTGCGGCAGGCGACCGGCGCGACGGCCACGGGCATCGGCGCCACGCTGATCGGCATCCTGACCGGCAGCGGTGACCTCGCGGCCGTGGCCAACTACGCCGGTTCGGCGCTCGTGAGCGGCTACGGCCGCGACATGGAACTCGAGGCGGACGACATCGGCGCCCAGTACCTCGGCCGGCTGGGCTACGACCCGGACGCCATGATCGACGTGGTGCGCCTGCTCAAGAACCAGGAGATGTTCGAGATCC
>JBBIVG010000026.1:8715-10918 GCA_037439865.1 Nevskiaceae bacterium | reverse complement strand
AAGGAGGTCGTGGCCGCCGCGCACAAGGCGGGCACGACGGCCGACACCCGGCCCGACGGACGGCAGGTGTATCTCGAGCACATCAGCGGATTGCCATTCGGCCCGAGCCGTGCGCAGGGCGTCGTGCGCGGCAGCCGCTTCTACCACGCCGACATGGCGTTCACCGTGGCCTTCCCGACGGGCTGGACCGTCCAGAACCTGCCCGACAAGGTCGTCGGTTTCACGCCGCAGAAGGACGCGTTCCTCGAGCTCTCGGCGATGCCCGTTCCGCCGAACACCGACCCGCGGGCATTCCTGACCCGCAACCTGGCCGGCACGCCCCTCACGGACGCGGAGCCGCTGCAGGTGAACGGGCTGCCCGGGTACACGGCCGTTGCCCGCGAGGTCGCCCTGCCGTGGGGCAACCGGGGTCCGGCCCGATTCGCGGTGGTCTATTACAACAACCTGGCGTACGTCTTCCGCGGCGCCACTCGCCTCAACGGCGCCATGTCCGGCACCGATCCCTTCTTCCTCTCCAGTATCAAGACCTTCCGTCGGCTGCGGGACAACGAGTTCGCGCTGGCCGAGCCCGACCGGATCGAGCTGCTGAAGGCGACGCCCCAGACCCGGATCGAGCAGCTCGCCAAGGATTCCCCCATCCGGAAGTACCCCGCCGAGCAGTTGCGCCTGCTGAACGACCTGTACCCGGACAAGGAACCGACCTCCGGACAAACCGTGAAGGTGGTGGATTAGTACGGAGTTGATTGAGCCCGCGGCTCATGCAACGCTGCGTCGCCGCCCCGGGTCGGCCGCGGGCGCGTGGAAACAGGTAGCGCACACATGAGCTCAAAGAAATACGAACTGGTCAGCCTCGACTCGGGAAAGAAGTCCACCCTGCAGGCGCTCGGCGGCTCGGTCGGACCGGACTGCCTGAACATCGCCACGCTGTACAAGGACCACGGGCTGTTCACCTTCGACCCGGGGTTCATGTCCACCGCGTCCTGCGAGAGCAAGATCACCTACATCGACGGCGACGCGGGCGTACTGCTCTACCGCGGCTACCCCATCGAGCAGCTCGCGACCAAGTCGAGCTTCCTCGAGGTGGCCTACCTGCTGATCAACGGTGAGCTGCCGACCGCGGCGCAGCTCGAGCAGTTCGACCACTCGATCCGCTACCACACGATGATCAACGAATCGCTGCTGCGATTCTTCAACGGGTTCCACTACGACGCGCACCCGATGGCGATGGTGTCGGCGGTCGTCTCGTCCCTGGCGGCCTTCTACCACGACTCCATGGACAACCATAATCCGCGGCACCGCGAGATCTTCGCGCACCGCATCCTCGCCAAGATGCCGACCATCTCGGCGGCGTCCTACAAGCACATGCTCGGCCAGCCGTTCATCTACCCGCGCAACGAGCTCGACTACTGCGCGAACATGCTGCGCATGTTCTTCGCCGTGCCGGCCCAGGACTACGAGGTGGACCCGGTCACGGCGCAGGCCCTCGACCTGCTGCTCATCCTCCACGCGGACCACGAGCAGAACGCGAGCACGTCCACGGTGCGACTCGCCGGCAGCACGGGCACGAACCCGTATGCGGCGATCTCGGCCGGCGTGTCGGCCCTGTGGGGTCCGGCGCACGGAGGCGCCAACGAGGCCGTTCTCGAGATGCTCGAGGACATCGGCACCGTCGACAACATCCCGAAGTTCCTCGAACGAGTGAAGGACAAGGACGGCCACACGCGACTGATGGGCTTCGGCCACCGCGTCTACAAGAACTTCGACCCGCGCGCGAAGATCATCCGCGAGATGTGCCACAAGGTGCTCGCACGGCTCGGGCAGACCGACAACCCGCTCTTCGAGCTCGCCCTCAGGCTCGAGGAAATCGCGCTGAAGGACGAGTACTTCATCGCCCGCAAGCTCTACCCGAACGTGGACTTCTACTCGGGCGTGATCTACAGCGCGCTCGGCATCCCGCGCTCGATGTTCACCGTGATGTTCGCGATCGCGCGCACGGCAGGCTGGGTGGCGCACTGGCAGGAGATGATCGCGGATCCGGCGATGAAGATCGGCCGGCCGCGGCAGCTCTACACCGGTCCGACGTCGCGCGACTACGTCGACATCGACAAGCGCGGCTGAGCGCGTTTCGTTGCGCTGATCGCGGGCGGATGCGTCGCAAGGCGCGTCCGCCCGCTGCTTTTCGGGCCGCTGTGGGGTCGGGTGC
>JBBIVG010000026.1:5237-8697 GCA_037439865.1 Nevskiaceae bacterium | reverse complement strand
GAATACGTCCATGTAGGCTTCGTCTGCGACGTCCTGTCGCAGACGATCCCGTCGGCATGCACCCGACCCCACAGCGGCCTAAGCAGCTGCGACACGGGCCCTGGACGCCGCCCGCGACCAGCGACGCGCTACAGCAGCGCCTCGACTTCCGCGGCAGTCGCGCGGCGCATCGGCTTGCCGTCCACCGGGCTCGACGGCGCCTGTCGGATCCCATCCACCGGGAACACCACGGCATCGACGGTCTGCCGGCCCGCGACGAACCTGACCGCCGGGTAGCTGACCGTCCGGTCACGCTCGTACCGCAGTCGCCGCTCGAGGACTTCGTGAGGTACGCCGCGTTCCTCGAGGCGTATCGAGACGGCTTCGGGGGTCTCGGCAAACAGGTGCAGGTTGATCTCGGAGTGCGCGGAGGCCGTGCCGGCCAGAACGGGCCCGACGAGCCGCGGCTGGAAATCCGACATCAGCCGCATCGCCTCCAGGGCGGTCCGCCGCAGCGATGCGATCTCGACTTCGTGGCGCTCCGAGGCGAAGAGACGCTGGTGCGCCACCATCGCGGCTTCGATCTCGGTATTGCGCGGGAGAATCGATGCATCGGTCACGCCGAGCCGCTCGGCGGCCTTGCGTTTCGCGAGCAGGAAGTCGTCGACCCCCTGTTCGCGCATGATCCGGGCCGCTTCCTCGGCCACGGCCTGCCTCAGCATGTCGGCGCGGGGATTCGGTCGTCGGTGCATCGCCTGCTCAGAAGATCGAATCGTCGGACGCCTGCGGCTGCACGCTCTCGGCGTCCGCGTCACCGAGGAAGCTGGAGCCCCCGGCCTGCGGCGAGTATTGCTCGAGGAATGCCTCGAAGACCGCGTTTCCGGCGCCGGCGCTCGTCGGCGCGCCCGTGTCGCGCGACACCCACATCCGGACCACGCCGGGCGGTTCCGGAAGCCGGTGCTCCGGGCGGTCGCGAAGCGCTTCCTGCATGAAGTAGATCCACACCGGAAGGGCGGCATGCGCGCCTTCTTCGTTGTTCCCGAGTGAGCGCTCCTGGTCGAAACCGAGCCAGGTCGTCGCGGCGATGTCGGCGTTGAAGCCGACGAACCACGCGTCGCGGTGATCCTGCGACGTGCCGGTCTTGCCCGCCAGGTCGCGCCGGCCAAGCGACTTGGCCCGCTGCGCCGTGCCGCGCTGGATTACGTCCGTCATGATGTCCGTCATGACGAATGCGTTCGCCGCCGAGATGGCGCGCGGAGCCCGCCGTTCCGGCGGCACGGTATCCGCGGGGCTGGCCGAGGATGGTCCGGCGGCGGCCGAATCGTCTGTCGCGTCAGCTGGAGCGGCGTCGCCGGTGCAGTCCGGGCACGCTAGCGGCGGCTCGGCCGTGAAGACCGTCTGCCCCGCGGAGTCCGCGACCGTGGCGACGACGTAGGGCGTGACGCGCCAGCCGCCGTTCGCGAAGACGGCGAAGCCACGCGCCATGTCGAGTGGCGTCACCTGGCCGGTGCCGAGCGCGAGCGTCAGGTTGGCCGGCAACGCCTGGGGACCGAATCCAAAGGCGCTCATGTGGCGGATCGCCGGTCCGAGTCCCGTGCCGCGCAGCAGCCGGATGGACACCAGATTGCGCGATCGCACCAGCGCCTCGCGCATGGGCGTCGGGCCATAGAACTTCTTGGTGATGTTCTGCGGCCGCCACTCTTCCGTGCCATCGTCGCCGCCGCCTCCCGGGAGCACGATCGGGGCGTCGTTCACGAGCGTCGCGGGCGTGAAGCCGCGCTCGAGCGCAGCGGAGTACAGGAATGGCTTGAACGCGGAACCGGGTTGGCGCTCGGCCTGCACGGCCCGGTTGTACTTGCTCGCGCCGAAGTCGAAGCCTCCGACCAGCGACAGCACGCCTCCGTCGAGCGGGTCGATCGCCACGAGCGCCGCGCCCACGGCCGGGAACTGGGCGAGGCGGAACTGGCCGTTCTCGAGCGGTTCGACATACACGACCTTACCTACGGCGAGCACGTCGGTCGCAGCCTTCGGCGCCGGGCCGAGGGCGTCGTTGGGCAACGCAGGCCGCGCCCACGCGAGCCCGTCCCAGGCGAGTTCGACTGGCTTTCCATCCCGCAGCAGCAGGCGTGCGTCCTGCGCGCCGACCGAGGTGACCACGGCGGTCCGCAGGTTGCCGGGATCCGGGTGCTTGCGGAACGCCGCGGCAAGCAATGCGGGATCGGCGAGCGTCGCGCCATCGAGCTGCTCGACGGGGCCTCGGTAGCCGTGACGGCGGTCGTACTCGAGCATCCCTCGCCACACCGCGACGTTGGCAGCCGCCTGCAGCCGGCTGTCGATCGTAGTCGTCACGCGATAGCCGTCGGTCAGCGCCGACGGGCCGCGCAGCCGGAGCAGCTCCAGTCGCACCATCTCGGCGACGTAGGGTGCCTGCACCTCCGCGACCGGCGCATGGATGCGGCCGCTGATGGGCGCGCGGTCCGCCGCCTCGCGCTGCGCCTCGTCGATCTTGCGCGTCTCGACCATGCGGCGCAGCACGTAGGAGCGCCGGGCATGCGCGCGCTCCACGCTCGATGCCGGATTATCGCGCGACGGGGAGCGAGGCAGCCCGGCGATCAGGGCCGCTTCCGGCAGCGTGAGGTCCCCGACCTTCTTGTTGAAGTACACCTCCGCGGCGGCGCCGATGCCGTAGGCGCGCTGGCCGAGGAATATCCGGTTCAGGTACTGCGTCAGGATCTCTTCCTTGCCGAACTCGTGCTCGATGCGGAGCGCGAGGAACACTTCCTTGAGCTTGCGGCGCAGCGTTCGCTCGGAGGTCAGCACCGTGTTGCGGGCGAGCTGCATCGTGATCGTGCCGCCGCCCTCGCGCACGCCGCCGGCCTGCACGTTGGTGGCGAGCGCCCGCACGAGGCCCTGCCAGTCCACGCCGGGATGCTGGAAGAACCGGTCATCCTCGGCCGCGAGGAACGCGTCCACCACGACCTGCGGGATGTCCTTGCGAGCGACGGGGACGCGCCGCTGCTCGCCGATCTGCGCGATCAGCTTGCCATCGCGCGTGTAGACGGTGAGCGGCAGCTGCACCTTGAGGTCGCGGAGCTCGGCGGCGTCGGGAAGCTCGGGCTCGAGGAACTGGTAGGCGCCTGCGATGCCGAGCGCGACGAGTGCAACCGCTGCGAACGCAGCTGTGAGCAAGATCACGAGCAGTTTTTGCGCGGGGCGACGCATTGCCAAATCTGAGACCCAGTCCTTGCTGCGCTGGCGGGGGTTGTGCATAGTAGCTCGCGACGCAAGGGCAAACTCACCGAAAGGTGAGGACGCAAAGCCACCGGTCTAAGGGCGAAGCCTACGACAGCGGGGTTGCCGGTACGGACGATGTCGCCGCGCCATCTGATTCTCGGCGCAGCAACGAACCTGATCGTCACGTGACTGGAACCTCCTCTCCAGGTCCCTTCCGCCCTCCGGCCGCCGTCTCTGTCATGCGGGG
>JBBIVG010000026.1:0-5227 GCA_037439865.1 Nevskiaceae bacterium | reverse complement strand
ATCGTGGTCTATCGCTCGCTCCTGGGGGAATCGGTTCGTCCAATGTTCGTTTCTGTCGCCCCGGTCACAATTCTATTTGACGTAACGCTGTTATATAGTGCGGCGGGGGATGGAAACTACTCCACGATCGATGCGCAACCTCTTGAACTAGAAGGACTCACTCGTGCTGTTTAAGGGCAGGTCACGACCGGTCATCGGGCTCGACATCACGACGTCGTCCATCAAGCTCATCGAGCTGACGAAGAGTGGCGACGGATACCGTGTCGAATCGTATGCCGCGGAAGCTTCGCCGCCCAACGCGATCAACGAGAAGGCCATCGTCGATTCGCAGGCCGTCGGCGAGGCAGTGCGCCGCGCGGTGAAGCGCGCGGGTGCACGCAGCAAGGAGTGCGCGGTGGCCATCAGCGGCGACGCCGCGATCACCAAGGTGATCCAGATGCCTCGCAACCTGCGCGAGCAGGAGCTCGAGTCGCAGGTCGAGATGCAGGCCGACCAGTACATCCCGTTCCCGATGGAGGAAGTCAGCTTCGACTTCGAGGTGATCGGGCCGTCGGAAAAGGATCCGGAGATGCTCGACGTGCTGCTCGTGGCCACGCGCTCCGAGAACGTCGAGCAGCGCCAGGCCGCGGTGCAGGCCGCCGGTCTCGCCACCCGCATCGTGGACGTCGAGGCCTTCGCGCTCGAGAACGCCTGCCGCCTCCTCACGCACCAGATGCCGGACGGCGGCATGGACCGCAACATCGCGGTGATCGACTTCGGCGCGAGCAGCACCACGTTCTCGGTGCTCCGCGACCTCAAGGTCACCTACACCCGTGACTTCGCCTTCGGTGGCCAGCAGCTCACCGAGGAGATCATGCGCACCTACGGCCTCAGCATGGAGGAAGCCGGTCGTGCCAAGAAGGAAGGCGGGTTGCCGGCCAACTACCAGGCCGACGTGCTCGACCCCTTCATCGACGACATGTGCCAGCAGGTGAGCCGCTCGCTGCAGTTCTACCTGGCGTCCGGCAGCGGCCGGGAGCAGCCGGAGCAGATCCTGATCTGCGGCGGTTGCGCCAACATCCCGGGCGTCGCGGACGTGATCGCAAGCCGCGTCGGCATCCCGGCCGAGCGCGGCGACCCGCTGGGCCAGATGAAGATTTCGACGCGGGCGCTCGCGCAGGGAGTGAAGAAGGACGCGACCGCGCTGCTCACGGCCTGCGGCCTGGCGCTGAGGAGCTTCGACTGACATGCCAAGAATAAACCTGCTGCCGTGGCGCGAGGCGGAGCGCAAGCGCAAGCGCCAGGAGTTCTTCCTGTCGATCGGCGCCGCCGTCGCCACCGCCGCGCTGGTCACGCTGCTCGGTTACTGGCAGATGAGCGCGGCGATCGATCACCAGAACGAGCGCAACCAGATCCTGAACGACGAGATCGCCCAGCTCGACAAGAAGATCCAGGAGATCGTCGGGCTCGAGAACCAGAAGCGCCAGCTCCTGGCCCGCATGGAGATCATCGAGACCCTGCAGCGCAGCCGGCCGACGATCGTCCACGTCTTCGACGAGATCGTGAAGACGCTGCCCGAGGGCGTGTACCTCACCTACCTGAAGCAGACCGGCGACCGCATCGAGATGCGTGGCGTCGCCCAGTCGAGCACGCGCGTCTCGGCCTTCATGCGCAACATCGACAACTCGCAGTGGTTGTCCGACCCGTCGCTGCAGGTCGTCGAGACCAAGGGCAAGGATCCGGGCCGCGGCGCGGACTTCACGCTGTTCGCGAAGCAGCGCAGCCAGGTCGCGCCCGAGGGCAAGGCGGCGTCTGACAAGGTGGCTGCCAAATGAAGAAGCTCCAGGAACTGTTCGAGCAGCTGCGCAACCTCGACCCGAACGACCCGGGCCGCTGGCCGCTGGGCGTCCGGCTCGGCACCGCGATCCTGCTCTTCGCGCTGGTCGCATCCTTCGGCTACTGGTTCTTCGTGTGGAAGTCGCTGCACCCGCAGCTGCTCGAGGCCCGTGCCAAGGAGACCGAGCTCTTCAACACGCTCGAGAGCAAGGCGCGCAAGGCCGCGAACCTGCAGGCGTACAAGAACCAGCTCGCCGAGATGGAGAAGTCCTTCGGCGCCATGCTGCGGCAGCTCCCCAACAAGACCGAGGTGCCGAACCTGCTCGTGGACATCTCGCAGACCGGTCTCGCTGCCGGCCTGGAGGAGAAGCTGTTCCAGCCGCAGGGCGAGGTGCGCAAGGATTTCTACGCCGAGCTGCCCATCGCCATCCGGCTGACCGGGGGCTACCACCAGATGGGCAACTTTGCGAGCGGCATCGCGGCGCTGCCGCGCATCGTCACCCTGCACGACATCGAGATCACGCCGGCGGGCAAGGATGCCGGCGCGGACGACCTCGTGCTCAACGTCACGGCCAAGACCTATCGGTATCTCGACGAGGACGAGGTCCCCGCCGACGGCGGCAAGGCGGCCAAGGGCGGCAAGAACGCGAAGCCCGGCAAGGCCAAGAAGCCGGCCGGGGGCGAGTGAGGCAGCCATGGCAGAAGCCCGAACCAGCATGAATACGGTACTGCGCGTCGTCGCGGCGTCGGCATTGCTCGCGACCGCGGCCGCGTGCCACAACGACACAGACGAGCTTCGCGCAAGGATCGACAAGATCAAGAGTCAGCCCGGCGGGCGCATCGAGCCGCTGCCGGAAGTGAAGCCCTACGAGACGTTCGCGTATCCCTCCGCCGACCAGCGCTCGCCGTTCGTAGCGGGCGTGCCGGCCTCGGCGAGCGGCCCGAACGCGATCCGACCCGATTCGAACCGGCCGCGCGAGTTCCTCGAGCAGTACTCGCTCGACACGCTGCGCATGGTCGGCACCCTGAAGCTGCAGAACCGCACCTACGGGCTCGTGCAGACGAAGGATGGACTCGTGCACCGGGTTCTTCCCGGCAACCACCTGGGCCAGAACGACGGCCGCATCACGGCCATCGCTGAAGGCAAGATCTCGCTCATCGAGATCGTTCCTGACGGCATGGGCGGCTTCGTCGAGCGTCCCGCCGCCCTCGCGCTGAGCGACTGATCTGCAAGGAGATTCGAGCATGACCGCTGCATCGCTGCACACGATCGAACGTCGCGAAGGGGCGCGCGGGGCGCACCGTCGGTCGCTCGTCGCGCTGGCCGGGCTCGCCGCGCTCTTCGCGCAGGCCGCGTTCGCGCAGGTCGCCACCCGCCTCGAGAAGGTGGAGGTGAACCCACAGCCCGGCGAGCAACTCGAGGTGAAGCTCGTGCTGGACGGCCCGGCGCCGCAGCCGGTGACGTTCACCATCGACAACCCGGCCCGCCTCTCGGTGGACCTGCCGGGCACCACGCTCGCGCTGCCGTCGCGGCGCATCGACGTGAACAACGGCGGGGTGGACACCATCGTCGCCGCCGAGGCCTCGGGCCGCACCCGCCTGGTCTTCAACATGGACCAGATGCGCCCGTACCAGACACGCGTGTCCGGCAACAACATCTTCGTGACGGTCGGGCGCGGCGCGGCCATTGCGCAGGCGGCACCGGCGTCAGCTGGCAGCGGCCAGTCGGCCGCGCCGGGCGCGGGCGCCTCCGTGCAGAAAGTGGATTTCCGCCGCAGCCCCGACGGCGCCGGCCGCATCCTCGTCAGCACGAGCGACCCGCGCGTGCAGGCGAGCCTCAAGCAGGAAGGCGGTCGCATCGTCGTCGACTTCCCGAACACGTCGGTCCCGGCCGACTACCGCAAGCGCTTCGACGTGGTGGACTTTGCCACCCCCGTGAGCTCGTTCGACGTCACCGAAGGTCCCAACGGCGCGCGCATCGTGGTGGCGGCGACCGGCGACTTCGAGCAGCTCGCCTACCAGTCCGACCGCGACTACGTGCTCGAGATCCGTCCGCGTCCGAAGGCGGCGGTCGTCGATCCGACCAAGCGCGAGTACAAGGGCGAGCGCCTGACGCTCAACTTCCAGGACATCGAGACGCGGGCCGTGCTGCAGCTGCTCGCCGAGACCAGCGGCCAGAACATCGTCGTGAGCGACACGGTGCAGGGCAACGTCACGCTGCGCCTGCAGAACGTCCCGTGGGACCAGGCGCTCGACATCGTCCTCCGGACCAAGGGCCTCGACAAGCGCCAGGAAGGCAACGTCATCTACGTGGCGCCGAGCGAGGAGCTGCAGGCGCGCGAGAAGCAGATGCTCGAGGCGCAGAAGGCGTACACGGAGCTGGCCCCGGTCCGCACCGAGTACGTGCAGGTCAACTACGCCAAGGCCACGGACCTCGCGGCGCTCATCAAGTCGCAGGGCAAGAGCCTGCTGTCGGAGCGCGGCAGCGTGTCGGTCGACGACCGCACCAATACGCTCCTGCTGCAGGACACGGCCGACCGCCTGGCCGACATCCGTCGCCTGGTCTCGACGCTCGACATCCCGATCAAGCAGGTGCTGATCGAGGCCCGCATCGTCATCGTCAACGACTCGTTCCGGCGCGCACTCGGCGTGCGGCTCGGCAGCGCCTTCGTCGGCAACTACGGCAGCAGCGACGGCCTGATGTGGGTCGGCAACAACGGCCTCAACTCGGCGACCGGCGACCGTGGCCCGATCATCTCGCCGAACGGCCCGGGTGGCGTGGGCATCGACGGCAATGCCGTCGCGACATCGCCGGCGCCCGACCGCTATCTCGTCAACCTGCCGATCGCGAACCCGGCCATGAAGATGGCCATGACGCTGCTCGACAAGGACTACGTCGTGGACCTCGAGATCACGGCCGCCCAGAGCGAAGGCAAGGGCGAGGTGATCTCCGCGCCGCGCGTCATCACGGCGAACGGCAAGGAGGCCTACATCGAGCAGGGTACGGAGATCCCGTACCAGGAGTCTGCCTCGAGTGGCGCGACGACCACGCAGTTCAAGAAGGCCGTGCTGTCGCTCACGGTGACGCCGCAGATCACGCCGGACGACCGCCTGCTCCTTGACCTGAAGGTCACCAAGGACAGCGTCGGCAAGTACGTGCAGAGCGCCACGGGCGGCCAGGTGCCCAGCATCGACACCCGCCAGATCACGACGCAGGTGCTGGTGAACGACGGGCAGACCGTCGTGCTCGGCGGCATCCTCGAGACCGAAAAGCGCGAGGACGTCCAGAAGGTGCCGTTCCTCGGCGACATCCCGGGGCTCGGCGCGTTCTTCCGCAGCAAGTCGAAGAACGACGACAAGAACGAGCTGCTGATCTTCGTGACGCCGAAGATCCTGCGCGAGGGCGCCAACG
>JBBIVG010000025.1:0-18249 GCA_037439865.1 Nevskiaceae bacterium | reverse complement strand
GCGCCGGACATCCTGCTCGCTCAGCGAGAAGCGGCGCATCGCCTGGCGCGCCGCGTCGATCTCCTGGTCCGTGACGCGGCCGTCGGACTTGGCCACGTGCCCCATGGCCTGGAAGGTCGCGCGGAAAAACGCGAGGCTCAGGCTGCGCGGGTCGCTCGAAATACGCGAGGGCTCGTCACGGGCGCGGCGATCGAACTGGTGGCCGATTACCAGGCCCGCGATCGCGCCGAGCAGCCCGCGACCGATGATGCCGCCGAGCACCGCTCCGATCAGCTTTCCGTACCAGCCCATGGATTCCTTGACCGCCGGGGAACGCTGCTGCAACACTCGTCGCACGCAGCGGGCCGGTATGGTAGCAGCCACCGGCTCGCGCGACCTGCCTTCCGGAATCCCGCCATGACACAGAGCACGACCCCCGCCTCGCCCCCGATGCACGAATCGAACCTGCGCAGCCTGAAGCGGCTGCACCAGGGCAAGGTCCGCGACATTTACGCGGTGGACGACCGGCACATGCTGATCGTCACGACCGACCGCCTGAGCGCGTTCGACGTGGTGCTGCCCGACCCGATCCCGGGCAAGGGTCGCGTGCTCACCAGCATCTCGAATTTCTGGTTCGGCCGCACCCGGCACATCGTGCCGAACCACATCGCGGACTATCCGCTCGAGCGCGCGGTGCCCGACGCCTCGGAGCGGGCGGCGATTGCGGACCGTGCCATGGTCGTACGGCGCCTGAGGGCGCTGCCGGTCGAGGCGGTCGTGCGCGGTTACCTCATCGGGTCGGGTTGGAAGGACTACCAGGGTACCGGCGAGATCTGCGGGATCCGGCTGCCAAAGGGCTTGCGCATGGCGGACAAGCTGCCGCAGCCGATCTTCACGCCATCCACCAAGGCCGAGCGAGGCACGCACGACGAGAACGTCGATTTCTCGGCGATCGAGAAGGCGATCGGACCGGATCTCGCGGCGCGGGTTCGCGAGACAGCCATCGCGCTCTACCGATACGCCGCCGACTACGCCCTCGGCCGCGGCATCATCATCGCCGACACCAAGTTCGAGTTTGGCGTGGACGAGGCGGGAACGCTCACGTTCATCGACGAGGCGCTGACGCCCGATTCGTCACGCTTCTGGCCGGTGGACACCTACGCGCCGGGCTCGAGTCCGCCGTCGTTCGACAAGCAGTTCGTGCGCGACTACCTCGAGACGCTCGACTGGAACAAGACACCGCCGGGACCGCGTCTGCCCGCCGACGTGATTCGACGGACGAGCGAGAAGTACGAGGAGGCGCTGCGGCGTCTGACCGCGTAGCGTCTCGCGCCAGGCGTGCTCCTGGGTTGTGGGTTCCGGGTCCACCATTACGGGGACGCCGTGAACCCGTCCTGGGGGCTCGCACGCGGCGTCCGTGCCGCGTGACGCCCCGCCCAATGCGCCCCGGACAGTCAGCCCACAGCGCCAGCCCAGCGCGCGATCACGCGATGCAGCTCACGCACGCCGTCAGTGAGCGCCGCCGGTCCCGGCTGCAGGATGATCGAGGATTTCACCTCGTGCAGCTCGCCATCGCGTATCGCCGGGACGTCCCGCCAACCCGGGCGCGCGGCGACCGCACGCGGACTGAATTTCTTCCCGCACCAGGAGCCGAACACGATGTCCGGCGCCCGGCGCACGACCTCCATCGCATCCGCGATGATTCGCCCGCGTCCCAGCGGCTCGGCGGCAAGCTCCGGGAACACGTCGTCGCCACCCGCGACGCCGATGAGTTCCGACACCCAGCGGATCGCCGAGATCTGCGGCTCGTCCCACTCCTCGAAATAGACCCGCGGCCGACGAGGCAGCTGCGCCGATGCGAGTCGCACCGCGTCGAGCCCGTCCTCGAGTTCCCGCACCAGCGTCGCCGTCTTCGCCTCGCAGCCGATCATGCCGCCGAGCGTGCGCAGCATGCGCAGGATGTCGGCGACGCTGCGCTGGTTGAAGACGTGCGCCTCGATGCCGCGACGGACGAGATCGGCCGCGATGTCCGCCTGGAGGTCCGAGAACCCGAGCACGAGGTCCGGCTCGAGCGCCAGGATGCGGTCGATCTTCGCGCTGGTGAAGGCGGAAACGCGCGGCTTTTCCTTGCGTGCGCGCGGCGGCCGAACCGTGAACCCGGAGATGCCGACGATGCGCCAGTCCTCGCCGAGCAGGTACAGGGCCTCGGTCGTCTCCTCGGTCAGGCAGACAATGCGCGAAGGGAATCCGGCCGAGGCGGGTCTGGACATCGAGCTAATCTAGCACCGTGCGTCGCGCACTTGCCCGCTCCCGAAGGCCGTGCAACGCTTTGCCCGCCGTGAGCCGCCACACCGCCATGTTTCCGTCCCTCCACCTGCGCGTCGAGCACTGGCTTTTCGACCTGCCCGGGGAGATCGGCGGCAAGCCGCTGCGGCTCGTCACCATGCCGCTCCGCTACCTGTACGCGCTGCTGCGCGACCTCGCGCGGGGCGACCTCGGGCTGCGCTCGATGAGCCTCGTCTACTCGACGCTGTTCGCGATCGTGCCCGTGGTGGCGGTCGCCTTCTCGGTGCTGAAGGCCTTCGGCTATCACCGCGAGCTCGAGCCGGTGCTGTTCGAGTTCCTGCGTCCGCTCGGCAAGCAGGGCTACGAGCTCACCGCCCGGATCATGGGGTTCGTCGAGAACGTCCAGGGCACGCTGCTCGGCACGATCGGCTTCGTGTTCCTGCTCCTCACCGTCATCTCCATGATCCAGAAGGTCGAGGAGGCGCTGAACTTCGTCTGGCACGTCGAGCGCCCGCGCAGCATCGCCCGGCGCGTCACGGAATACCTGGTCGTCGTGCTCATCGTGCCCGCGCTCGCGGTGTTCGCGATGGTGACGCTCGCGTCACTCGAGGCGAGCGCCGTCGTCGCGAAGCTCTCCGGCCTCGCGACCGGGCACTCGGGTCCGAACCAGCGCATGCACCTCACCCCGTACCTGACGATCATCGGGCTGTTCGCCTTCGTGTACGTGTACATGCCGAACACCAAGGTCCGCGCATGGTCAGCTGCGTCCGGCGCGCTGTTTGGCGGGCTCCTCTGGGCGGCGGTCGGTGCGCTCTTCACGCGCATCGTGGTGTACTCGGCGAAGACGGCCGCCATCTACGCCGGCTTCGCCGTCGTGCTGCTGTTCCTCTTCTGGCTGTACCTGAGCTGGCTCATCGTGCTGCTCGGCGCGCAGCTGTCGTTCTACGTCCAGCACCCGGAGCACCTGCGCACCGGACACGCCGACATCCCGATGACCGGCGCCCTCCGCGAGCGGCTCGCGATGTCGCTGATGTACCTGCTGGGCGAAAGGTTCATCGACGGCGGCGCGCGCTGGACGACGAACACGCTGGCCGAGCGCATGAAGGTCCCGGCGACGGTGCTGGGCGAGGTGGCGTCCGCGCTCGAGTCCCACGGCCTCGTGCTCACGGCCGACGACGACACGGTGGCGCCCGCAAGGGACCTGGGCTCGATCACGCTCGCCTCGATCCTCGACGCGATCCGGCACGAAGTGCCCGACCCGAGGCGCCCCGATCCGCGGCCCGTGCCGGCGGCCGACGAAGCCGCGCAGCACGCGGACGCGGCGCTGCGCGACAGCATGCGGAGCCGCACGCTGCGCGACCTGGTGCGGCCCGGAAGCTGATCGGGGTCAGTCGCCGGCGACGGTCATCTGCTCGACGAGGATCGAGCCCGTGCGGATGCCGCCGCGCAGGTCCACGTCGGAGCCCACGTCGACGATGGCACGGTAGATGTCCTTGAGGTTGCCGGCCACCGTCACTTCGTGCACCGGATAGGCGATGCGCCCGTCCTCGACCCAGAACCCGGCCGCGCCCCGCGAGTAATCGCCCGTCACGCCGTTGACGCCCTGCCCCATCAGCTCCGTGACGAGCAGCCCGCGTCCCATGAGCCCGAGCATCGCGTCGAAGTCCCGGCCGCGACCCGGGACGATCAGGTTGTGCGTGCCGCCGGCGTTGCCCGTGGTGCGCAGCCCGAGCTTGCGCGCGGAATACGTGCTCAGCACGTAACCGAGCAGCACGCCGCCGGCGACGAGCTCGCGATCCTGCGTCGCCACGCCCTCGTGATCGAACGGCGCGCTCGCCAGCGCCTTGGGCAGGTGCGGTCGTTCCGAGAGGGCGAACCAGTCGGGGAACACCTGCTGCCCGGCTGCGTCGAGCAGGAACGAGGCGCGGCGGTACTGGCTGCCGCCGCGGATGGCGCCGATGAAATGGCCCACGAGGCCGCGCGCGACGTCGGGACTGAAGAGCACTGGCGCCTTCGTCGTCGCCAGCTTGCGCGCGCCCAGGCGACGGACGGCGCGCTCGCCGCTGTGCCGCCCGATGCTTGCCGCGTCCTCGAGCTCCCGCCAGTCGCGCGCCGTCGAGTACCAGTAGTCGCGCTCCATCCCCTCGCCTTCGGAGCCGAGCACCGCGCAGCTGATGCTGTGGATGGTGCCGGGATACGCGGCCAGGAAGCCGTGCGAATTGCCGTAGGCACGCAGCCCGCGGTGGCTGCTGACGCCCGCGCCCTCCGAATTCGTGATGCGCGCATCCACGCCCATGGCCGCCGCCTCGCACTCGAGCGCGAGTTCGCAGGCCCGGTCCGGCGTGAGATCCCAGGGGTGCGCGAGCGCCAGGTCGGGGATTTCCCGGGCGAGCGTGTCGGGGTCGGCCAGGCCCGCGCAGGGGTCTTCCGCCGTGTAGCGCGCGATGCTGCAGGCCTTGCCGACGGTCTCGCGGAGCGCCGCGGCGCTCAAGTCGGCGGTGCTCGCGGAACCCTTGCGCGTGCCGAAATAAACGGTTACGCCCATGCCGCGATCGCGCTGGTACTCGACGGTCTCGACCTCGCCAAGCCGCACGGACACGGACAGCCCGACGTCCACGCTCACCGCAGCTTCCGCCTGCGACGCTCCGAGCGCCTTCGCCTCCTCGAGCGCGAGTTCGACCAGTGCGAGCAGGTCGGCCCCGTCGGCGGCCGGCGCGAGCGTTCTTTCGGTGGACATCGGGGACTCTGGAGCGAAGGAGCCGGCATTCTAGCAGCGCCCGGCACCGCGCCCGCGCGTGCTAGCATCGCGCGCGGAGGCCCGATGACCGCCCACGAGGACCCGCAGGACTTCGACGAGCTGCCGAGCAAGAGCGAGCTCAAGCGACAGAGCCGCGACCTGCAGGACCTCGGCTGGCAGCTCGTGGAACTCCCCGAGGCGGATCTCGCGGCCATTCCCCTGCCCGAGGACGTGCGCGACGCCGTGGTCGCCGCGCGCCGCATCACGAGCGGCGGTGCGAAGGCGCGGCAGCGCCTCTACATCGGCAAGCTGCTCAGGCGCGTGGACGCGGAGCCGATCCGCGCCGCTCTCGATCGCCGCGGCGAGGTCGACCGGCGGCGTATCCAGCATGAGAAATCGCTCGAGCGCTGGCGCGATCGCCTGATCACGGACGAGGCCGCCGCGTGGACCGAACTCGCGAGTCTCGTCGAACCCGGGGTGCTGCAGCAGCTCCGGTCGCTCGCGAGGCAGGCTCGCGCAGAGCAGGCGGCCGTGCGTCCGCCCGCTTCGTCGCGGCAACTGTTCCGCCGCCTCCGGGAAGCGCTGCCCGGCGCGGAAGCCTAGCAAAACAGGCTCCCGCGGGCTCGGTGTTACAATGCCGCGGTGAAACCGCTCGTTGGCATCATCATGGGGTCGACCTCGGACTGGGAAACACTCAAGTCCGCGGCCGACATGCTCGATCGCCTCGGCGTCCCCCATGAGACGCGCGTGGTGTCCGCGCATCGCACACCCGACCTGCTGTTCGAATACGCTGCATCCGCCCGTGATCGCGGGCTGCAGGTGTTGATCGCCGGCGCAGGCGGGGCCGCGCACCTCCCGGGCATGGCCGCCGCGAAGACTTCGCTCCCCGTCCTCGGGGTACCGGTGCAGTCGAAGTCCCTCAACGGGCTCGATTCGCTGCTGTCCATCGTGCAGATGCCCGCGGGTATCCCCGTCGCCACGCTCGCCATCGGCGCGGCCGGCGCGACGAACGCTGCCCTGCTCGCGGCCGCGATCCTCGGCAATTCGTATCCGGCCATCCGCGAATCGCTCGAGGCCTTCCGCGCCGAGCAGACGCGCAAGGTGCTCGCGCAACCCGACCCCCGCCACCCGCCCGCCGGCACATGAAGATCGGCATCATCGGGGCCGGCCAGCTCGGACAGATGCTGGCGCTCGCGGGTTATCCCCTGGCCCTCGAGTTCCTGTTCCTGGACTCGAGCGCCGATTCGCCGGGCGGCCGCGTCGGGCCGATCGTCACGGGCGCGTTCGATGACCCGGCGAGCCTCGAACGGCTCGCCGCCGGATCGGATCTCGTCACGTACGAGTTCGAAAACGTACCGGTCGGCGCGCTCCAGGCCGTAGCGAACTCCCGGCCGTGCCATCCCCCCGTCGAAGCGCTGCGCGTCTCGCAGGACCGGTTGCTCGAGAAGGAGCTGTTCAGTCGTCTCGGCATCGCGACGCCGCCGTTCCGCGCGGTGGACAGCCTGGCGGGCCTGCGTGCCGCGGTCGCCGAGGTCGGCCTGCCGTGCGTGCTCAAGACGCGTCGCCTCGGCTACGACGGCAAGGGCCAGCGGTATCTCCGCAAGCGCGCCGACGTCGAGCCCGCGTGGGAGGCGCTCGGCGGCGTGCCGCTGATCCTCGAAGGCTTCGTGGACTTCGCTCGCGAGGTCTCGATCATCGGCGCGCGCAGCACGCGTGGCGAGACCCGCTGCTACCCGCTCGCGGGAAACACTCATCGCGACGGAATCCTGCGCGTGACGGTCGCGCCGGCGCCGGGACCGAGACTGCAGCAGGCCGCCGAGAAGCACCTGCGTCGCGTGCTCGATCATTTCGGCTACGCGGGCGTGCTCACGATCGAGTTCTTCGTACAGCGTGGTCGTCTCATTGCCAACGAGATGGCGCCGCGCGTGCACAACTCCGGGCACTGGACGATCGAGGGCGCCGTCACCTCGCAGTTCGAGAATCACCTGCGCGCGATCCTGGGGCTGCCGCTCGGCGACACGCGCGCGGTGGGTCACTCGGCGATGGTCAACTTCATCGGCACCATGCCGGACCCGGAGCGCGTGCTCGCGCTGCCCGGGGTGCATCACCATGATTACGGCAAGTCGCCGCGCGCGGGACGGAAGCTCGGTCACGCGACGGTCGTCGCCCCGACGGCGGCCGAACGCGACCGGGTCCTGCGCCGGCTGCTGCGCCTGGTTCCCCGCTGACCGGGGTCGTCCCCCGGAGTGTGACGGAACGCGCCCTTTGGACCCCAGCCGCCACTTATAGTACGGTCTGGAGCACTCGATGTACCTGGAACACTTCCAGCTCAAGGAACTGCCGTTCCGGCTCAGCCCGGACCCGGCGTTCATGTACCTGAGCCAGATCCACTCCCGCGCGAAGGCGTACATGGAGTCGACGATCTGGTTCACGGACGGCTTCGTCGTCATCACGGGCGAGATCGGGTCGGGCAAGACCACGCTGATCGAGACGTTCCTGAAGGAGATCGAGCAGGACGTGGTGGTCGCCCAGATCAACCAGACGCAGGTCTCGCCCCTCGAGTTCCTGCAGACGGTGCTTGCGCAGTTCGGCTTCAGTCCCTTCAAGATGCGCAAGGCCGAGCTGCTCGCCACGCTCAACAGCTTCCTGATCGAGCAGTACGCCAACGGGCGCAAGGTGCTGCTGATCGTGGACGAGGCGCAGAACCTGACGCACAAGGTGCTCGAGGAAGTGCGGCTGCTGTCGGGCGTCGAGACGACCAAGGAGAAGGTGCTGCGCATCATCCTCGCCGGCCAGCCGGAGCTTAACGAGAAGCTCGACTCGCCGGAGCTCGTGCAGCTCAGGCAGCGGGTGCGCCTGCGCTTCCACCTCACGGCGCTCACCGAGCAGGACACGATTGCCTACGTGCGCCACCGCCTGCGCGTCGCGGGCTCCGAAGACCGGGAGATCTTCGAGCCCGAGACCTTCCCGGTCATCTTTCGCTACACCGGCGGGATCCCGAGACTGATCAATACGCTCTGCGACACCGCGCTGCTGGCCGCATTCGCGCAGGACCGCAACACGGTCTCGACCGAGGACATGCAGGCGGCGGTCGGCGAGCTGCAGTGGGTGGAGTACGCGGCACGGACGTTCTCGCAGCTGGGCGCGGTGATGGACGACACGGCACCGCAGGAACAGCCGCCGGTGGGCCGGCTCGTGCTGTCGCTCAAGGGCACGCAGGTGAGCGAGTCGTATATCGTGCCGGGCCGCTTCGTGATCGGACGCACCTCGGACAACGACATGCAGGTCGAGAGCAAGTACGTGAGCCGCCATCACGCGCAGATCGTGACGACGGTGGACGGCAGCTCGATCGAGGACCTGAACAGCACCAACGGCATGTTCGTCCGCGGCAAGCGCGTGCGGCGCCACAAGCTGCAGGACGGCGACGTCGTGAAGCTCGGGATGCACGAACTCGCCTACTTCCGCGCCGAGCCGCCGCCGACGGCGACGGTCACGCTGCAGCGCGAAGACTACGACGCCGCGGACGAGGAAGAGGACGCGGAAGTCGAGGACGAGCGCGACGCCTGAGCGCTCACTCGTCGAGCGAGCGCGAGTCGTATTCCGACTGGTTCGCGCGGTAGTCGCGCCGCCGCATCCAGAGTACGAGGCCGACCGTCAGGCCGAGTCCGCCGATGAACATCAGGAAACCGTGCGGGCCGCGCTCTGCAAGGAAGGCGGCCCCGAGCGCAGCCGCGCCCGCCGCCATGTACGCGTACGGCAGGACTTCGTAGAGCGGCCGCGGGATCCACATCGGACTGCGCCCGTCGGTCCCGGTCTCAGGCCGTGCCGCCGACGGTGAGGCCATCCACCCGCAGCGTGGGCTGCCCGACGCCGACCGGCACGTCCTGGCCTTCCTTGCCGCAGGTGCCGACGCCGTCGTCGAGCTTGAGGTCGTTTCCCACCATCGAGACGCGCGTCATCACGTCAGGGCCGTTGCCGATGAGCGTCGCCCCCTTGAGCGCCGGCCCGAGCCGTCCGTTCTCGATGAGGTAAGCCTCGCTCGCCGAGAACACGAACTTGCCGGACGTGATGTCCACCTGCCCGCCGCCGAAGTGCCGGCAGTAGATGCCCTTCTCCACCGAGGCGATGATCTCCTCGGGCGCGTGCGGACCGGGGAGCATGTAGGTGTTCGTCATGCGTGGCAGGGTGAGGTGCGCGAACGACTCGCGCCGCCCGTTGCCCGTAGGCGCGACGCCCATCAGCCGCGCATTCAGCTTGTCCTGCAGGTAACCCTTCAGCACGCCGTCCTCGATCAGCGTGGTGCAACCCGTCGGCGTGCCTTCGTCGTCCACGTTGAGCGAGCCGCGGCGCGCGCGCAGCGTGCCGTCGTCGACGACGGTGACGCCACGACCCGCGACCTGCTGGCCGATGCGGCCGCTGAACGCGGAAGTGCCCTTGCGGTTGAAATCGCCCTCGAGCCCGTGCCCCACGGCCTCGTGCAGCAGCACGCCGGGCCAGCCCGGGCCGAGCACGACGGTCATCGTCCCCGCCGGCGCAGGCACGGCCTCGAGGTTGACCTGTGCCGCGCGCACGGCTTCGCGCACGAGCTCGCGCCAGCGTTCGCCGGCCAGGAACTCGGTGTAGGCGAAGCGCCCGCCCCCGCCCGCGTAACCCTGCTCGCGGCGCCCGTCCTGCTCGATGATCACCGAGACGTTGAGCCGCACGAGCGGGCGCACGTCGGCCGCGAGCGTACCGTCGCTCGCGAGCACCAGGATCGTGTCGTGCGAGGCGCTCAGGCTCGCCATGACCTGTCGGATGCGGGAATCGAGCGCGCGTGCCTCGCGATCGATGGCCTCCAGCAGCTGCACCTTGGCGCCATCGTCCAGCGACTCGACCGGGTCGATCGGGAGATACAGGCCGTGGCCGCCCTGTGCACGCCAGGCCTGCAGCGAGCCGCCGGAGCCGGAGCGCGCGATGGCCCGCGCTGCGTGCGCGGCCTCGAGCAGCGCGGGCAGCACGACCTCGTCCGAATACGCGAAGCCCGTCTTCTCGCCGGACAACGCGCGCACGCCGACTCCCTGGTCGATGCTGTGCGCACCGTCCTTGACGATGCCGTCCTCGAGCGCCCAGGACTCCTCGCGGATCAGCTGGAAATACACGTCCGCATAGTCCACCGCGTGACCCATCACGTCGCCGAGGATGCGGGCAACGCCGTCCTCGTCGAGTCCCGCGGGCGCCAGCAGCGCGGCGCGCGCGATCGCCATCGGATCGCGCTCGCCCGGCGCGACCTCGGGCCATGACCGGGGCGCGAAGAGCGCGGGCGGGATGCTGGGTCTCATGCGATTCAACTCGGCAGGCGTCGATGCTGGACGGACGGGAAATTCTGCCTGACCTCGCGCTGTCGCACGAGGTCGATTTCGCCCGTGACCACGCCGCTGCCCCTCGGCAGGCGGCCGAGCACGCGACCCCAGCAGTCGACGATCATCGTGTCGCCGTAGGTCTCGCGCCCGTTCTCGTGGAATCCGGACTGCGCCGGAGCCACCACGTGGCACAGGTTCTCGATGGCTCGCGCGCGGAGCAGCGTCTCCCAGTGGGCGCGGCCCGTCGGCGCCGTGAAGGCCGACGGCAGGCAGAACCACTCCGCGCCCATGGAAAGCAGCCTGCGGAACAGCTCGGGGAAGCGGATGTCGTAGCAGACGGCGAGACCGAGCCGGCCGGCCGGCGTATCCACGCAGACCGGGACGTCGCCGGGGTGCACCGTGGACGACTCCTGGTAACGCTCGTCCTTGCCCGGCACGGCGACGTCGAACAGGTGGATCTTGTCGTAGCGCGCGACTTGCCTGCCCTCCGCGTCGTAAACGAGCGACGCGGCCGCGAGCCTCGGCTCGCCCGCCACGCGGAGCGGGATGGTGCCGGCGACGATCCAGAGCCCGAGATCGCGCGCTGCGGCCGCGAGGAACGACTGGATCGGGCCCTCGCCCTCGGCCTCCGCAACGGCGAACTTGTCGGCTTCCGCCAGGCCCATGTACGCGAAGTTCTCGGGGAGGGCCGCGACGAGCGCCCCGCGTGCGCGCGCTTCGCGCAGCAGCCGTCCCGCCTCCGCGAGGTTCCGCTCGCGGTTCGCCGCGGACGTCATCTGCACCGCCGCCACGATGGTCATCGCTTCTCTCCCTGCTGCTGAGCCGTTTCCGAGGCCGCATTCTCGCTCGCCTGTGCCGAGATTCGCTCCACCACCGGGTTCGCCCAGGGGCCGGCGACGCGATAGTAGAAGCGCGTGAGTCCCTGCAGCTGCCCCTTGAAGATCTGCGAGATCAACAGGCCGCCCGCGGCGCCGATCGGGCCCGCGGCCAGCGCGCCCGCGACGGTGATCGGCCCGCTCGGATTGCCGCTCACGACCAGCGTCTGGTCGTAGTCCTCGGCGACGAGCCCGGTGCGACCGACGATGCCGATGTCCACCGCCGCCCCTTTCAACAGCGTGTTCTGCGTGTACGCGTTGCCGTCCCGGATCTCGAAATCTCCCTTCACGGTATCGAAGGCCAGGCCTGCGTCCGTCACGTCGTGGAAGTCGAGCGCGAGGCGTCGCGGCAACTCGGCAATGCTCGTGAGCCCCAGCATGCGCCCCGCGCCCGGCTTCACGTTGCGCAGCTGGCCGCGGTGCAGCGACAGGCTCAGCGTTCCCTGCATCGTCGCCAGGATCCGGGCGGACGGCCCGCCCGGCCACGCGAGGCTCGCCTTCGCGCGCGCCTCCTCGGCCTCGAGCGCGCCCGGGATTCCAAGCGCAGCGGACGTGGCGCCGAGATCGGTGCTCTCGAGCTCGAGAGCGACGTTCGTCCTCGAGCCCGTGCCGTCCACGAGCCAGGCACCGCTCCCCGTGATCGCGAAGCTCTTCGACCTGGCCTCGAGGCGCTTGAAGCGCAGGCCCTGCGGGTCCTTCGCGATCTCGGCGCTCACGTGCCCGAACTTGCGGTCCTCCCAGGCGAAATCCGCCGCCTCGATGCTCACGGCCGGCACGGTGCGCGGATCGGACTGGCCGGTCGATTCGCTCGCCGCCTTCGTGCCCGGCTTCAGCTGCAGGCGCGCCATCTCGAGGCGGATCGGCGCGCCAGAGTCGAGTTCGTACGGGATCGTCACCTGTCCCTCGGCCATCGGGCCCGAGACCGTCAGGTGCACCGCGTCGGCCTGCGGCTGCAGCATCGCATCGAGCTGCGCGAACTCGAACCCGAGGATCCGCGCGCGGTCGAGGTGAACCTCGGTGGGTCCGAGCCAGTCCGACAGGCGCGTGCCGGCCGAGGCTCCCGACCGAAGCTCGAGCCACTCGCCGAGGTCGAAATCGGGCCAGTCACCGGCAACCCTCAGCCCGGGTCGGTCCGGCAGCAACGCTGGCCGCCCGTCGAAGCGCGCGATGCCCCGATCGAGCACATAACGGCCGTCGCGCTCGGCGAAGACCAGCCGCGCTCGCGCCGAGCCCGAGTCCACCGCCACTTCTTCGCGCGCGCCCGGGGGAAAGTCGAGCGCGACCCGCGTCGGCCGGGCCTCCGACGGCTCTTTCGCGAACGGCGCCGGGGCGGCGATGCCGAGCCCGACCAGGTCGCTGGAGACCTCGTAACGGGAGGCCCACTCGCCGGTCGGCGCGCCGCGCTCGATGCGCGCCTCGAGCTTCCAGTCGGCACCGCCCGTCATGCGGACGCCCTCCGGGAGCCCGATGAATGCCGGCAGGCGCGGGCCCGCGACGCGGCCCCGGCCGTGCAGCAGCACCGATGCATTCACGTCCCGCGTGATCGGCCCCGGTTCGACGTCGAGCTCGAACGGGCCGTCGAGCATCGTCCCGCGCAGCGACTTCGCGCGCATCTCGAGCTTGTGCAACTCGAACCTGCCGGTCACGGACTGCGCCGGCGCGCGCAATGCCGGCAGCGACACGTTGACTCCGTGCAGGTCCGCGCCGACGAAATAGTCCTCCTGCGCGGGATCCTGCATCGGCAGGTGCAGGCGGAACGCGTAACCACCGCGGCCCTGCCCGGCGAGCTGCATGAACTGGGCGCCGAGCGTCGGACCGAGCGGACTGCCCTGCACGACCGCGAGCGCGTTCGCGAGGTCGCCGCTCGCCGAGGCGTCCACGTCGAGGACGACCTGGCCGAAGTCCGGGATCGTCCCTTCCGCGCGCGCCACGCGCAGTCCGCCGACCTCGCCGCCGGTGAGCGTGGCTCTCATGCCGGCGTTGCGAAACTCCACGGCGCCGACCCCGTTCTCGAGCGGCGCGTAACCGGTGAAGTAGTTCAGCTTCACGCCCGTCACGGCGGCCGTCGCCACGAACTCGCCCTCGCCGTGGTGGAACGGGAACTTGCGCACCGGCCCGCGGTAGATCACGTGGCCATCGTGCACGCGCCCGGCGAGGAACGCCGGTTCGAGCCACGAGATCGAGCCACTCTCGAGGTGGCCATAGGGGAGCACGCGCGGCGTGAGCGCAACGTCGGCGTCGTCGACGCGGAGGTCCATGTTCAGGACCGGCGAGAGGCCGGGGCGCTCATAGACGAACTCGAACGATCCCCGGGCCCGCGCTCCCGGGTGGTTGACGGCGAGATCCGGCGTGCCGATCACGTACGCGTCGCCGGAGCGGCGCCAGTCGAGGTCCGCGCTGACGTCGATCCCGGCGATGGGCTCGCGAAAGAGACGGGGCCAGTCGAAAAACAGGCTCTTCGAGCGCAGCGCGAAGCGTCCACGCTCGTCCGTGCCGGACAGTACGCCGCTCACGCCGACGATGCCCGGTGCGCGGCCCGAGGCGCTGACGGACAGCCCCTCGACCTCGGCGCTCACGCTGAAACGCGGCCACGCGCCGGCCCTGTCACGCGAGACGTCGGCGCGCAGCGAGCGCACCTCGCCAGCTGGATTCAGGGCCGCGAACGGGTCGAAACCGGCCGGGGCCACCGCAAGCACGAGTGGCCACGCATCGGCGATCCGCAGCTGGTCGGCGGAAACGCTGAGAGCGAACGTCGTGAGCAGCTGGCCGCGCCAGGTGCCGGAGACGGCCGCAAGCCCCTTGCGTTGCCCGTCGCGCACCCGGACGTCGACGTCCTGTGCACGGAAGGTCCAGGTGTCGTCCTGGCGTCGCAGCCGGAAGCTGCCCGCCAGTCGTACGTACCGTGCCTCCGACGGGCCGGCCGCCGCCGGTCGCTGCACGGTGGTCTTCTCGACCAAGGGCAGGCTGGTGGGCGGCGTCCCTTCGCGATGCTCCGGCGTGGACAGCTCGAAGGCCTCCACCGTCGGCAGGTCACGTTCCGGCAGTCGCAGGTTGACGTTTTCGAGGTCGAGGTCGAGGCGCGCATGCGTCAGCCGCCCGCCCGCGACGGCGACGACGGCGGTCACGGGTCCTGCGCCCGCAAGCGGCCGCGCGGTCCGCCCGGGGAGGAAGCCTTCGAGCCCGGGCAGGAGGAGCCGGTCGACCTGCACTTCGACGCGGGCATCGAGTTCGTCGTATCGATCGAGCGAGCCCTTGAGCCGACCGGTGAACTCGATGCGCGTTCCGAGGCTCGCCGGCAGGCGGCCCGACCCCGCGATCCCGACGTGGCCGTGCTGCCGCCTGAGCGCCATCGTCAGCCGGGTCAGGGTGAGCGGCGGATCGCCCGACATCTGGTCGCGGTAGGTGACCGTGGCATCCGTGATTTCGACGCGTCCGGCCGGCAGGCGGTCCAGGTCGAACGGCGGCCGGTCCGACGGTCGCTCGCTCTGGCCGAGCAGCCGGATGCGTCCGTCGGCCAGCCTCACGACGGTGACGTCGGGGCCCACGAACTTCACGCGCCCTGCGACGAACTCACTCGTGCGGAAGAAATTCCACAGGTCGAGGCCGACGCTGCCCTCCTCCGTGGCGAAGAGCGCCTGGGTTCCGTCGCGGTCGAGGACGCGTACGTCGCGCAGCACGATCTCAGGCCCGAACCAGCGCATGCGCGCATCGAGCGCGCCGTACTGGATGCGCAGGTCCGTCTGCTTCTCGATCCAGGCCTGGATGCGCGCGGCGTGCCCGGGGACCTGGGCGAGCGCGAGACGCAGCGCGCCGAGCAGGAGCGCGGCGGCGATGAGCAGCCCAGCGACGACCGCGGCAGTGACGCGCCACAGCCGGGCGGACCGGCCGCGCGCGGCCGGCGGATTCACATGAGCACCACGTCGTACTGGTCGAGCATGTACAGCGACTCGGTCTGCAGCCGGATCGGCTTGCCGAGCTGCACCTCGAGTTCGCCGAGCGCGGCAGACTCCTCGTCGAGCAGGCGCTCGATGACGTCCTGGTGCGCGAGCACGAGCAGCTGCTGCAGGTCGAACTGCGCGGCCTGCCGCAGGACCTCGCGGAAGATCTCGTAGCAGACGGTCTCCGGCGTCTTGACGAAACTGCGCCCCTCGCACGCGGGGCACGGCATGCACAGCTGGTGCACGAGGCTCTCTCGGGTGCGCTTGCGCGTCATCTCGACGAGCCCGAGCGGCGACACCGCTGAGAAGTGCGTCTTCGCGTGGTCCTTCGCGAGCGCCTTCTCGAGCGCCTGCATCACCTGCCGACGGTGCTCCTCCTCCTCCATGTCGATGAAATCGATGATGATGATGCCGCCGAGGTTGCGCAGCCGGAGCTGCCGCGCGATCGCGACCGCCGCCTCGAGGTTCGTCCGGTAGATCGTCTCCTCGAGGTTGCGGTGGCCGACGTAGGCGCCGGTGTTCACGTCGATGGTGGTGAGCGCCTCCGTCTGGTCGATGATCAGGTAGCCGCCCGACTTGAGCGCCACCTTGCGCTCGAGCGAGCGCTGGATCTCCTCCTCGACGCCGTGCAGGTCGAAGATCGGGCGGTTGCCGGTGTACCGCTCGACGCGCGCGCCGAGGCCCGGCATGAAGGTCGCCGCGAACTCGCGCATGCGCTCGCAGGTGCGCTCGTTATCCACCAGCACGCGGTCCACGCCTTCGCCGACGAGGTCGCGCATGAGCCGCAGCGCGAGCGGCAGGTCCTCGTGCACCAGGGTCCCGGGCCCGGTGGCGCGGGCCTTCTCCGTGAGGACTTCCCAGAGCTTGCGCAGGAACAGCATGTCGGCGCTGAGCGCCTCGAGCGCAGCGCCCTCCGCCGCCGTGCGCACGATGTAGCCGCCGGCATCCCCCGGCGCCATGAAGCCGTGCACGGCGTCGCGCAGGCGCTGCCGCTCGCCCTCGTTCTCGATGCGCGCCGAGACACCGACGCCGCGCCCGAACGGCATGTAGACCAGGTAGCGCGAGGGAATCGTGATGAACGTGGTGAGCCGGGCACCCTTCGTGCCGAGCGGATCCTTCAGCACCTGGACCAGGATGTCGGCCCCTTCGCCAACGAGTTCGCGGATGCTGTCCGTGCGCGGCGCGTCGCTCGAGCCTTCCGCGTCGGCGGGCTGCACGATGTCGGACACGTGCAGGAACGCGGTGCGCTCGAGCCCGATGTCGATGAACGCCGCCTGCATGCCGGGCAGCACGCGCGACACGCGCCCCTTGTAGAGATTTCCCGTCAAGCCGCGCTTGCTCGCGCGTTCGACGAAGAGTTCCTGCAGAACGCCGTTCTCGAGGAGTGCGGCGCGGGTCTCGCGTGGACTGACGTTGACCACCATCTCGGTGCTCATGCGGCGACACCTCCGGCGATGAGACCCGGCACCGCGCGCAGCAGTTCCCAGGTTTCGCAGAGCGGCAGCCCCATCACGCCGGAATAGCTGCCGGCGATGTGGCTGATGAAGATCGCGGCACGGCCCTGCACGGCGTAGCCCCCGGCCTTGTCGGCGGGCTCGCCCGTGTCCCAGTACCAGTCCAACTCGGCACGCGAGATTTCGCGCATCGTCACGCTGCTGCTGCTTACCCGGGCGGTCGCGCCGCCGTCGTGCAGCACCGCGACGGCCGTGTGCACCTGGTGCGTGCGCCCCGACAGCCGCTCCAGCATCTCGACCGACTCGGCCCGGCTGCCGGGCTTGCCGAAGATCTCGCCCTCGAGCGCGACGGTGGTATCGGCGGCGAGCACCGGCAACCTCGCCGCAGCCGGGAGCCGTGCCCAGAGCGCCCGCGCTTTCTCCTCGGCGAGTCGCAGCACGTACTCGGCCGGTGCCTCCCCGGGTCGCCAGGACTCGTCGATGGCGACCGGCCGCACCTCGTGCGCGATGCCGATCTGCCGCAGCAACTCGCTGCGGCGGGGCGATGCGGAAGCCAATATGACGAGCGGCCGGGTCATCGATGCCTCAGCCCGCGCTCACCGTGGCTTCGATGCGCCGCTCGGCCGTGAGCGAGTTGCTGATGAGGCAGACCTGCTCGGCACGCTCCATCGCCTTCAACGCCTTGTCGCGGTCGATTCCTTCGGGCACCGCGAGCGCCGCCTTGACCAGGACGTGCGTAAAGCGCGTCTTGCCCTCGATGCGGTTCAGCGTGCCCTGTACCTCGCACTGCAGTGACGTCCATGCGAGCTTCTGTGCGCGGGCCACGCTGCGGAAACTGAGCAGGAAGCAATCTGCGACGGCCGCGCAAAGCAGGGTCTCCGGCGACCAGCGGTCCCCGGGTCCGTCGAACTCGGCCGGTGGGGCCGTCGCGAGTACCGGCAGGCCCGCCGAGGACACCGGGACGTCTCCCTCGGGTCGTGCGGAGGCCTGGACCGCATAGAGATGGGGATAGGGGTGCATGGTCCGTCCTGCGTTCAGGGTCAACCGTGCATTCAAACGCGCCGGCCCGGCGCTGTCCACCGTGGAGGCCGCAGAATCAGGCCCGATGGTATGGAAGGCCCCGCAGGACCGAGACCGCCCGGTACAGGGCCTCGGCCACCACGACGCGTGCCAGGCCGTGCGGCAGGGTCAGCGATGAGAGCGACCAGCGCAGCCGCGCCCGTGCATCCACCTCGGGCGCGAGCCCGTCGGGACCGCCGATGCAGAAGGCGAGCGGCTGTCCGTCGCGGGTGCGGTCGTCGAGCCAGCGGGCCAGCTGCCCGGTCGTGAGCGACCGCCCGCCCACCTGCAGTGCCACGAGGTGCGCACGGTCGCCCACGGCCGCGAGCATGCGCGAGCCCTCGGCGGCCACGGCCCTCGCGACGTCGCCGCTGCCGCGCTGCCCGAGCGGAATTTCGACGAGCTCGAGGCGAAAGTCGCCACGCAGGCGACCGGCGTAGTCCGCGAATCCGGCGTCCACCCAGGCCGGCATGCGGGTCCCGGCCGCGATCACGCGCATCAGCACGACCGGCGCTCGTCGGTCAGGCGGCGGCGCCGCCCTCCCACAGCTTCTCGAGTGCGTAGAACTGGCGGACGCGGGGC
>JBBIVG010000024.1:0-19026 GCA_037439865.1 Nevskiaceae bacterium | reverse complement strand
AGCTCTGCTCGAAGTGCAGCACGGCGGCGGTCGTCATGATGGACGGCTGCATGACGTGCCTCAATTGCGGTGACTCGAAGTGCGGATGAACAGGAGCGAAGACGAGAGGGTTCCCCACGCGCTTGGGCTGGAATTCCCGCCGGCCACCTGACACTTCAGGGCGCCTCTGACCGGGCGCAGCGCGTACTTCCGAGGCGGCCCACGTGGCCGCCTCGTTTTATCTGCGGAACGGCACTGCGCGGGTACGGTGGTCGGGGCGAGCGGGATCGAAAGAGAGGGTGAGGCCGTGAGCATCGAGATTGCGGGCGTGGCGCACGTGCAGCTCACGGTGAATGACCTGCAGCGCGCGATGCCGTTCTACGAGAAGGTACTCGGGTTCCTCGGCATGCGGCCGGTGGTGAAGGCGGCGAACGGGCTGTACATGATCGGGGGCCGCACGGCCGTGATGATCACGCGCTCGTCGGAGGCAAACCGCGGCGTGCCGTTCGACCAACGGCGGATCGGGCTGCATCACCTGTGCTTCCGGGCGCGCTCGCGCGAGGACATCGACGCACTGCACGCGTTCCTAGTCGCGGAGGGTGTCAGGGTCGTGCATCCGCCGGAGGACGGGCCGTGGGCGTCGGGGTACTACTCGGTGCTGTTCGAGGATCCGGAGGGCATCCGGCTCGAGGCGAACTTCGTGCCGGGGCAGGGGCTGTTTGCGGATCCTGCGGCGCTGCCGCTCACGCGGTTTCCGGGGTACGAGCACTATCCGGAGTGAGTGGTGTAGCTGCAATCCTGACCTTGGGCAGCGGCGAGGGGCTAGCGATTACTGCGGATGGTCGTGGCAGACCATGACGCGCAAGGTGCCGTTATCGCCGGCGGTCTGCCGGCTGCCCTCCGTGAGACCAGGAAGGTCGCCGATGGATGCCGGATCCAGGGAACAGCCGGGAAGGCTGTAAGGAGGGGGTCATGCGTACGTTTACGGTCAGGGCCGCAATGGCCGGCGTCGTGCTGGTCCTTTGCGCCGCACTTGCATTGCCGCTCCAGGTGAACGCCGGCGGGCGGACGCAAGCGGGGTTCGAACTCCTGCAATCGGACAGGACCGAGCTGGGTGACGGTATCGCTCATTACCGCTTCGACGTCGCCATGGGTCCGGGCAAGTACGACGTCGTCCGGATTCACCGCATCGTCCGGGAGGCACGGCCGAACAAGCCCGTCAGCACGCGGGACGCGGTGATGCTGCTGCCCGGAAACCCGAACTCGTTCGAGGGGATCTTCATGGCCCCGATGGTTACCGGGGCTTCTGCAATGGACAACTCGGTCGTCATGTATCTGGCGAAGAACGACATCGACGTCTGGGGCATGGATTACGGCTGGGCGCTGGTGCCGATCGACGAGACCGATTTCACCTTCATGGGGCAGTGGGGTCTCACCAAGGACGCGGCGCACGCCGAGGCGGCTCTTTCCTTTGTGCGATCGATCCGGGTGGGCACCGGTCAGGGCAACGGCCGGCTGCACGTCCTGGGGCTGAGCTACGGTGGGCAGGTCGCCTACACGCTGGTCGGTGAGGAGACCGTGAAGCCTGCGGGCTTGCGCAACGTCAAGGGAATGATTGCGCTCGACATCGGGGTGAAAACCTCAAGCGAGAGCGAGTTTGAGTTCTATTGCGCCATGGCGGAGGCCGACCAGGCGCTCCTGGAGTCGAACCCGCCGAGTCACTACGCCAACGACATCGGCCTGAGCCTGTACGTGCTGGGCTATCTCGCCTCGAGCGCTCCGGAAGATGAGTCGCCATACTTTGCCCCGCTCACGAACTGGCAGGCAGCGCTGTTCGTCGGGGCTGAGACTGAACTCCTGACGCCGGGGCAATCCTGGCACCTGGTCGGCGGCTATCTCGATGCGTACGGCATACCCAGCGGCCTGCGCTTCACCGACGATCAGCTTTGGGTCGGCGCAATGATCGCCGCATTCCCTCCTTACTACCCTCGGCGAATCGACGTCGACACTGAACAGCTCTTGTGCGGCACATCCAGCATTCCGTCCGACAAGCACTTCGCGCAGATCACGGTACCGATTCTGCACGTTGGCGCCAAGGGCGGATTCGGTCCGAGCATGTACGCGTCGACGATGCTGACTGCGAGTCGTGATGTCACGACGATCACCGTGCAACGCCTGCCTGATTCGGACGAGGCGATGGACTTCGGGCACGTGGACACCGTTCTTGCGAGGGACGCCGAGACACTCGTGTGGCGGTCGATACTCGACTGGATCATGGCCCACCGGGAGAATCGGCCGTAGATGCACGGCGAACTGACCGTCCTTCGCAGATAAGAGTGAACGAAGAGCCCGGCGGAAGTCGGGCTCTTTGCGTTTGGGGCTGGCCTGAATTGGCGGTGAGGGCCTTACGTGGGCTCGCGATGCGTCGCGTGAATGGCTGCGTGCGACGCGTTCAGAGAATCGCGAACAGCATCATCGCGAGCCCCGCGATGCTGACGCCCCAGACCAGGCTGCGTACGTAGGTGATGCCGGCCCAGTACACCGGCAGGTACACGACGCGTGCCCAGAAGAAGATCTGCGCGCCCAAGGTAGCCTCCGCGTCGCGGCCGGCCGCATGGGCGGTGAGCGCGAGCGCCACGAACAGAACGAAATTCTCGAGCGTGTTCGCTGCCGCGCGGACGGCGCGTCCACCGATCGGCGTGGCCTCGGGCAGGTTGTCGCGATTGCTCAAGCCCAGCTTCATGCCGGCCGGCGTCCACTCACGGTTGCGCAGGGTGGCCGCGGCCATGATCGATATCCAGGTCAGCACAGTGGTCCAGGCGACGAGTTGCAGCAGCGGGCTCATGAGTACCTCGGTCGAGTCGGGAGCGGAAAATTCTATCGGCTGGCGGGCAGGGGTGGGCGTGAGGATGCGCCGATAGGCGGGCCGGTGCAGTCAGGATTGCGATCGGGCGGCGGCACGCCTCCGATTACAGACACTCCTTGTTGCCGTGGTTTCGCAGCCAGACAGGAAGATGGCAATCCTGACGCAGTGTCCCGGTTTCAGACTTCGTCTGCACGGCGTGGCCCGTCGCGTCGAACCAAACGCCGACGAGCTGGCACTGGTTCTGAGTGCATGATTCCGCAGGAACGGGGATAGGAACCAGAAACACGACCGCGAAGCAGTGTTCCGCCGGCACAGCGTTACAGCGTAGATAGGCGATCGCCGGAGTGTCGCCATCGACTGAAGAGTCAGGTTCGCCGAGCCGTGCCTTGATCTGGGCGGGGGTCAGGCGGTCGGTCTTGATCTGCTGCACCGTGTCGGTGGGAACGTATCCTTCCAGCTTGCTGTAATCGTAATCGCCCGAGATCGGGACGCTCCCGCAGCCAGCCAATGCCAGCGCCGCTCCCATCGCCCATCGGGCGCATGCCCGCGATCGCATGTGAGCTCCTGGCGGCGGCCATGACTTCGTCACGAAAACGTAAACGCGACGATTGAAGCCGGCAATAGGCGTTTGCTGCGTTGGGCGGGACGGTGAGGGCGAGCGAGAGCAGCGAGTAGACGCGAACCGTTCGCATTGACCCATCGTGGTTTCACCCGCGTCGAATTCGGGCGCAAAATCCGCGGAAAATCGGGGGCACAGGGAACATGAGCCTCAGGGGGTCTCCGGCCGCGGTCCGGCGACGGGAGTGCAGCGCGCGGTGGCGTGCGTGCGCGAACTGCAAGGGTTCGCGGCGATGAGCCAATCCCAGAAACCGAAGACGTGGGTGCGGGTCGTGAACGGGCTCGCGGCGGTCGTGCTGGCAGCATTCGTCCTCGTGCAGTACTGGCCGGTGCTCAGGGCCTTCGACCTGTACCGCGCCGATCTCGGGTATCAGGGCATTTGGATCGAAGGGCACGCGAAGAGAATCACCGCGGTAGTGCCGGGTGGTGCGGCGGACCGCGCGGGACTCAAGTCGGGGGATGTGCTCGAGTTCGATCCCGCCAAGAACGATGACTGGGTGCTGGCGAGCTATCGCAACATGCCAGCAGGCTTCACCGGGTCGCTGCCAGTGCGGCACGCGGATGGCACACGCACGGTGGTGACATGCGCGCCGGCGCGAGTCGCATACTTGCCGACGGTGACGGATCGGGTCGCGCTCGTTGTGCGCCTCTGTGGGTTGACGCTGATGGTTGTGTTCAGCGTTCTGTTGGTCTGGGCGCGACCGAGCGTCATGACCTGGTCGCTGTACGTTGGGACGGTCCTGGCTGGCTCTCCGTTCCGCGTCTGGGTTCCCTATTACTACGCCTTCCAGGCCGATTTGGGCTTTAACGTGGTTGCTTACCTGCTCGCCTCATTCTGGAGCGGGGTCGTCGCGCTCATACCGTTCGGGATGAGTTTTCCACGCGACGCCATTCCAGGTTGGTCACGGTGGCAAGGGGCATCGGCTGGAGTCGTGGCACTTGCGATCACGCTGTACATGTCCACGAGCCTCTATCCCGAGCCGTTCGCGACAGCTCTGGACGGGGGACGCGTCGTCGCAATCTTCAATGCGCTCGCACTGCTCTCCGTTCTGATTGCGGATATTGCGCTCGGACTCACTTACCGGCGATCGGCGCCAGAAGATCAGTCGCGGTTGAAGTGGGCGCTGGTCGGGATCTCGGTGACGTTTCTGGCGTTTGTCATCAGTTTCACGATCGTGGTAACGCGGTCGGTCGGCTCGGACGCGCTCAGTGGCAGCGTCCTGACCCCTCATCACTGGGTGGCGACCCTGTCCTGGGGCGTCGGAATATTGTCCATTGGCTATACCGTTCTTCGCTCACGCATCGTGGACGTGCAGTTCGCGATCAGTCGCACGGTCGTGTACGGCGTGGTGTCCACGATCGTGCTGGATCTCGTGCTGCACCGCGCCTCGCACGGCATCAACACCGGTGTCGACCGGGTGCTGTTCCGAAAGCATCACGCGGCAGAGGAGCGCCTGCGGCAGGTGACCGCCGCGCTGCCGTTCGCTACGACCGAGCGGAGCATTGCGGAGGCCATCGTCGTGCAGCCGACGCAGAATCTCGAGCTCGCCTCGGCCGCCTTGTTCTATCGGGAGAGTGCGGAGGGGCCGCTTCGGCGGGTGCTGGCCGAGGGGTGGGGCGACTCACACGTTGACGCACTCGATGCCGAGAGTCTGCTGGTGCGGTACCTGCAGGCGGAGCACCGCGCACTCAGGCTCGATGGTGAGCAGCAATGGCTGCCCGCGGGAATGCCGGACGGGGCCGCGCATCCGGTGCTCGCGATTTCGATCGTGACGCAGCACGTGCTCACGGCGGTGGTGCTGTACGGCGCGCACGTCAACTCGACGCTGCCGGATCCGGACGAGGTGGAACTGCTCGAGGCGCTGGCGAAAGCGGCGGCCGCGTCGCACCAGCAGGTGAGGATTGCGGTGCTGATGCGGGAGGTCGCTGCGCTTAGTCGCAAGACCGAGGGGCTGGCGCTAGAGAACCTAACCGAGAAGACCAGAAACGATCGGCTTGAGGCGAAACTCGACCGGCTGGCGCCAGTACGTTGACGGCATCGACAGTGCGCGGGCGGACCGGAGTATCGCCATGAGACTCACAAGCGGGGGTGCGCGGTTGCATGTTCAACCGAGTCAATCTGCTGCCGCAGTCGGCAGCACGAACTGCAACAACGTGACAACACCGGATGTCATGTTGCGGTGCGGCGTGCGGTCAGGTGGACAGGGGCGAAGCGTGAAAGTGGTCAATCACAAGCAATACAAGGGGAAGAAAATGGCTGCTGCAAAGAAATCAGGGGAATTTTCATACACCTCGACAGGCACGACGTTCGAGCAGTTGCCGGGCGGCCTCGGTGTCGCTCGCATCAACCTGGAAGGCAAGGCGACCGGATTCGGCACTCTGCTCGGCACGCTGAGCATGTTCGGTGACGAACCGGGCGCAAAGACGGGACGAACCAGCTGGGTTGGCACCGCGTTCCTCGACAACGGCGATGAAGTGCAGGGGACGGCCGAGGGCTTCTACGAGTCGTCCGGCAAGCACAAGTGGAAGTTGCGCGGGATCCTGCGCACTTCGACCGGGCTGGTGTTCCGGTCCGAAGGGATCCTCAGTCTCGACGGGCGCAGCTACAAGGGAACCTTCGCCGAGTGGAGCTGAGCCGAAGATCGTGATGCAGCGGCCCCGCCGTCGTGCGTCACGGGCAGCGCCTGCCTGGAGAACACTGGTGAATGCGCCCCGCATTTGCGGGGCGTATTCTTGTTGGGTACCGGACACGACGCGCAGATCCTGGGACGTAAGGTCCCCCGGGGAGGAGCGGCCGTCACGAATGCGGCAAGGTCGTGTCACTGGATTGCCGAATCGCAGTCCGGATGAGGTGGTGCTGCTCGAGGCCCTCGCGAAGGCGGCGAGCACGTCGCACCAGCAGGTGCGGATTGCGGTGCTGATGCGGGAGACGGAGAGCCAACGGTGGAGGATCGATCAGCAGCAGGGGCGGATCGGCCACCCGGAGGAGAGTGCTGCGGAACTGCCTGCTCGCGCGGTCACCTGGACCGCGCTTCCGAGGGGTTGGGCGGTGGGGCAGGTGCCGAAGGTGGCATCGTTTCGCGTAACGGTACGGGGTAGTGCAACGCGAGGGCGTGTCCGCTGGAGCAATTCGGCTCACGCGCGACTTCTCCGGATTGGCGGTGAGGGCGGTCGGGGACGCGCAACCCTGCGCGGATCACGGGCCGCGACATTGACGACGCGCCGGGATCGGTGCTCTAGTCGCCCGCGGCACCTCGAGCGGCTGGCCGCACCATGGGGGTGAGCACGTGAGTCCCGAAGATCTGCATCTGTTCCTGTCGATCGCAGAGATCGCGGGCGTGTTCGTGGGTTTCGGTGCCTTGATCAGTGCGGCGAGCGAGCATTCGCTGGCGACGCGTGCCGAACTGCGGGCCGTGGTCCTGACCGGGCTCGTGGTGCTCGTTGCTGCATTGCTGCCGATTGGACTGGCACGCTATGGACTCGTGGACCGGGCACTCTGGGGCTGGTCGAGTGCTGGCTTCCTGCTGGTCATCTGGGTGGCAATCATCGCGATGGTAAACCATCCGGAGGGCCGGAGGTGGCTGCGCGCGGACGTGCGCGAGCACCCGCTGCACAACCTGCTGCTCTGGGTGGCCCTCGAACTGCCGCTGCAGGGCGCGCTGGTGCTCGCCCTGTTCAGCGTGATTCCGGCACTGGACCCGGCGTTCTACGTCACCGCGCTGGTGCTGAACCTCGTTGAAGCCGCGTATCTGCTGGCGCGCGTGGTGCTGGCACGAGGAGCAGGCGCGGCGGCTTGATCGACGCGGCGTGCGCGTCGCAGGCCACGTGGTTGAAGTGGACACGGGCCGGGGCGGCGACACCGTCCGGGCGAGGCGGCGTGAAACGACTCCTGCATGGGTGGTCAGGCGTGGCAGATGAAGAGCGGGACCGGTACCGGGGGGATCGCGCAAGTCGCGAGGGGCACAGTGATGAGTCGCAGAAGGAACTGCGGCGCATCGAGGCATTCAGCGACGCGGTGTTCGCCATCGCCTGCACGCTGCTGGTACTGGAGATCGCCGTGCCGCACCTGGAGGAGGTGCGGAATTCCGGCGGTCTGTGGCTGGCGCTGCTGCAACGCTGGCCCTCATTGGTCGCGTACCTCATCAGCTTCGAGTCGATCTTCGTCGCCTGGGCGGCGCACCACAGATACCTGAGCGCGCTGCAGCGGTCGTCCAAGCCGTTCCTCTACGCTAACGGACTCCTGCTGCTCGCCGTCACCTTCATTCTCTTTCCGACGGCCGTCCTGGCCGACTACATCGTCACCCCACAGGCGAACGTCGCGGTGATGTTCTACAGCGCGGCGCAGCTGGTCCTCAATCTGAGCTTCGTCGTGTGGTTGATCTGCATCTTTCGGCCGGTGCGACTGCTGCCGGAATCCTGGCACCCCGCGGTTGTGAAGAAGATCGTGACGCAAACGCTCGGCGGCACGGCTGTCTACGTGGGTACGACGATCATCGCGTACTGGTTCCCCATCGCCGGGCTGGTCCTGATCGTCGCGTGCCAGATTCTCTGGATCGTCATGTCGGTCAGCGAGGCTCAGTACTGACCTGCAGGCGCGCCGACGGCGGGCGTGAGGCGATGCGCATGGCTGCGGGCTTATCTTCGCGAGGGGCTCAAGCTCCTCGCGTTCATCGCGGCGGTCTGGGCTGTGTGGTGGTTGGTGCGGCGGGGTTGAGCCGCACACACAGAGCGCGCTAAACGTCAGTTGCAGATCGATCGCGGAGCCCCGGCCAATCCGGGGTTTCTTCGTTTCGCTGTCACCCGTTGCGGGGGGCGATGGGCGGCCTGCCGCGCGGATCGGCCAACCTGCCGTCGCGGCCGGACACGCGCGAGCTCGCGCTCGAGTCACAGGCGAGCCCGGCATGCAACTCGAGGGCACTGCGCCGGTCCAACAGTAGATCGGGGCCGGGCGCAGGAACGACAGACCTGCGGGAATCGATGTCCGGCCAGGTTGAACGCAATGGCGGGCCGCGGCGCGGCGGGAGGGTACCAGCATGGCGTATCGACTGCGGTGGGAAGGGCACGGCATTTACCGGCGCTTCTTCGGGGTGATTCCCGGCGCGGAGTTTCACGCGGCGTACCTGGAGATGACCGGTGACCCGCGTCATGCGGACTGTCGCTACATCCTCTCCGATTATCTCGATGCCCGACCGGGCGCGGATTTCAGCGAGCGCGACCTGCAGGCGATCGCGGCGCTCGAACGGCTGCGCTATCGCGAGAGTCCGGACATGGTTCAGGCGCGGGTCGCGACCAACCCGAAGACGCTCGAGCACATCCGCTATTACGACTCGCTCGGTATCTCGCCCTATCGCGTCGCGACGTTCGCCAGCGTCGCCGCGGCGCGACAATGGATCGCGCAGGGGCCGCGCGCCGGGGCGGTCGCCTGGTTGCGGAGTCGCGACATCGAGGCGACTCAGGTGCCGCTGCTCGCGCCGCTGGAGCGATCGCGCTGAGTAACGCTGCGTCCGGGTTCGAACGTCGCGCGGCGGTTCGGTTCGTGGTTTGCACGTGCAACGAGGAGCAAATATTCGCAGGTCTACAGACTCGCCAACCCCGCTCATAGACACGACAGGTCTGCCGCGCCTGGGCGGGAGCGAGATGGAGGTGCAGCATGACGACCAATGTGAAGGCGATTCACAAGGAAGTCGAAGGCATGTTCGGGCAGGTGCCCGGCTGGCTGCGGGAACTGCCGGAGAGCGCACTCAGCGGATTCTGGACCTCGATGCGCGATCTCCAGCTGGCGGAAACGGCGCTGCCGAACAAGACCAAGGAACTGATCGGTATAGCGGTCGCGGGCGCCACCCGTTGCCGCTACTGCGCACTGTTCCACACGGAAGCGGCCCGGATGTTCGGCGCGACCGATGCGGAGATTGCCGAAGCCGCCGCCATTGCCGGCCACACGATGTACGCGAGTACTTTCGTCAATGCGATGCAGGTCGACTTTGACGAGTTCCGGCGGCAGACGCTGGACATGGTCGCTTACGCGCGCAAACAGCAGGCGCAGCAGAAGCCGGGTCGGCAGCCACACGCACCGGCGCACTGACGATGCCGGAGGCGGACGTCCTGGCTCGTCTCGAATCAGACGGGCTGGTCCGGACGGGGCCCGAAGGAGCGCGCACCACCGCTCGCTGGCAGGCAGCGATGGCGCGCGCCGCCCTTCGTCTGAACGGCGACGAAGCACCGTGGCAGGACCTCAGGCTGCCGATCGTGTTCGCACTGCTCGACGTGTACGTCGAGCTTGGCGATGTCGAACTCGCTGAGGTGGTCGAGGCGATGCTGCCGATCGAGGCGCGTGCCCTGAGTCCGGTGGCGCCGGCGGTCCGGGCGCGCCCCGCGTGAATCGCGGCCGCGCGGCTGGCTGCGAGCGAATCTCCGCGAGACGCTGAAGCTCCTCGCGTCGGTCGCGGCGGTGTGGGCCGTGTGGTGGCTGGGGGCGGGGTTGAGCTGGCGGGGTGGCTAGATTCGGTTTGGGGCCGCCATGTAGTTGCGACCGGCCTCCATTTGTACGAATTGTCGTGATCGGGTTCCGGTGGCACAAAGTTCGCATGGGCAGCTGAATTGCAGAGCCATCTGCTGGCACGGAGGCCCGATGCGCATGAGACACGTCCGGCTCGCTGTTGCTACTGATCACGCGATGATGCGGTTCACAGTTCGGATTGCCGCTGCGGTCCTGGGGTCTACGCTCGTCGTGGGCGCCGCGCTGGGGCGTGATGTGCCGTGGGCCCAGGGAGACCCGGCTCCTCCGCTCGCAGGGGTGCATCTCGGGGACTCCCGCGAGGCGGTGGAGCAGGCGCTGGGTGCTGCGGGCGAGTTGAAGCCGCAAGGGGAGGGCGAATACGAGTTCGTTTATCCGGAACGCGGGGTCCACGTCTTCGTGTCGGACAAGAGCGGCGTAACGGTGGTCGCTGTCGCCAAGCGGAGCGCCGGCGACATCGATGGTTTCCGTGTAGGAGACGACGTCGCCAGCGTCCGGAAGAAGTGGGGCGAACCGGATGTGGGTGGGCTCGGTCTCGTGGCCTACGACTTCGGCCGTTGGCGGGTTTCGTTCCAGGGCGATGCCAAGGGAAAGATTGTCATCATGGGTGTCGGTGTCTTTCCGAGTACTGCAGCGACGCCCCCGGCGGAGGAGCCTGAGCCCACTACTGCTGCTCCGGGCGGAATCCCCCAGCTGAAAGGGACACTGAGCAACGGAATCTATGTAAGCCCCGATGGCAGCCTGCGATTCCGGCTGCCGCTGCCCGCTGCGTCGGATACTGAGATCGCTGAACGGATTGACCGGCAGGCCGTTTCTGTCCGCGTCAGTTCCAGGAGTCTCAAGATGTTTTACGGCGTCATGAAGCTGAACGACGTGCACTGGGGATCAACCAAGGAATACGCGCAGAGCGACAAGAGATTGGCGAAAGGAGTGACCCAAGAATGAGTGTCGTCGAGTCTCGGCACGGCATGGTTGACGCGGTTCGTTCCGGAGTCTCCCGGGCCGATGCTGCGCAGCGCCGAGTACGTCGTCATTCGCGATCACGCTGAGTACATGGCGTACTACAACCTGGAGGATGGCGGGTCACCGCGTGCCGACCCGCAGGTCGAAGGGTTCGCGTCGCTGAATGACATGCTGAAGGCCGTGTTCGAGAGCATCGAAATCAAAGGCGCGAAGCGATAGCGATTAGCCGCCACTCGTGATCCGGTCGCGGGCGGCGGCCCGCTGCCCGGCCGGGAAGGCTGCAGCATCGGGCGGACTTTGCGCTCGCACGCAAAGGATGCGGTGCTCGCGGTCGAGGGTGTGGTCGAGCCTGGTGTGCGCCTCAGCGGAGCAGTACGGCGGCCGCTTTGTGGCGTCGCGCGGCGCGGACGAAGTCGCGATCGGCGGACAGGAGCGGCAGATCCTCGGTGAGGGCGATGGCGAGATGCAGCGCGTCAAGCGTTCGCAGCGCACTCGTCATGCCGGCGATCAGGTCGCGGGCGCGCAGGCAGTGCTCGGGTCCGAGCGGGACCCTGCGGTAGAAGCCCTCCTGCACGTGGCTCCCGAAGAGCTCGAGCACTCGGTGGGCCTGGGCGGTAGTGAGTTCGCGCAGGCGTCGCTTGCGGGCGATGAGCGAGGCGAACTCGACCTCGGTGAGCGTGCTGATGACGGGAGCGGCGAGCCGCTGGAGCGCCGCCTCGGCGGCGGCGCTCAGCGCCTCGGGGCAGTAGTAGGCGCCGAGCACGCTGGTGTCGACGTAGGCGTCAGCCGCGGGCATTGCGCTCCTCGCGCAGGAGCTTTGCGGCCGGTGTGCCGGGCGCGCCCAGGCGGGCGCGGAACTCACCGAGCGAGGGCAGGGTCCGGGCGGGCTGCGGGGCGGCGACGAGCCTCGCCACGGGACGGCCCTGGCGGGTGATGAGGATTTCCTCGCCGGCTTCGGCGCGGTCGACGAGCTCGGGCAGCGCCTGGCGCGCCTGACGTATGCCGATCTGCTTCACGGGGCCTCCGATGTGTACACAGGAAGTGTACACGAGAGGAGCTGCAGGTCAAGGGAAAGGCCAGGGAGGCTGCTGCGGTTCCGGGCGGAAGAGCAGGTCGCCGTAGTCGTAGCTCGTGTCGGCGAGGGATGAGTCTGTACGCAGGACCGGGTCGCGATCCGCCATTCAGGCCGCAAGCTTGACGTTCAGGTGCACGGCCCGGCCGCAGCCACGGCGGACGCTTCGGTGACTACTCTTTCTACACCGTGATGAGCGTCACGGCCGCGGTGCACCGGGGTCCCGATGCGTTCCGGCGTGTTCCGGGTTGCGTGACGTCCAGCCCGAGACGGCTATAATCCGCTCCGCATGATCCGACCCAGTCCCGTCCGCATCGCCGCCGCAGCGGCTCTCTTCCTCCTGTCGCTCGGCGCGAATGCGCAGGGCTTCGGCTCCGTGAGCAGCGAGCCCGCGCCGGCACCGCAGGCAACGCCGGCCGCGGCTGCTCAATCCGGCCCCACTGCCGAACCCACACCCACGATCGCGGCACCGCCTTCATTTTCGTCGGAATCGGTGCCAACTCCGGTGACGACATCGGTGCCCGGTCCGACAGCGGATGGGCAGGCCCCGCAGGCAGCGATGGCGGCACCGGAGGCGCCGGCCGCCGCGGCAACGACAACCGTCCCCTTCGGAAGCGTCAGCTCCGCGACCGTCGCCGCAGCGCCCCCGCCGCGCACGAGCTTCGAGTCGGCGGATCGCGTGGTGGTGAAGAAGTCCGAGCGCCGCCTCTACCTGATGCGCGCCAACCAGATCATCGCCGAGTACCCGATCCGGCTGGGCCTCAACCCCAGGGGTCCCAAGGAGCGGGAGGGCGACTTCCGCACTCCCGAGGGTACCTACCAGCTCGTGCGCCGCAACCGGCAGAGCAATTTCTTCCTCTCGCTCGAGGTGTCCTACCCGAACGACGCCGACCGGACGCGCGCGAAGAAGATGGGCACCCGGCCCGGCGGACTCATCATGATCCATGGCCAGCCGAACGTGCCCCGCAAGTCGCCGGACTACTACCGCGATTTCGACTGGACCGACGGGTGCATCGCAGTCAGCAACCCGGACATGGTCGACATCTGGCTGCGGACGGGACCGGGCACGCCGATCGAGATCGTTCCGTGATGCGGCGCGTCGAGGTGTCCGTCGCCGGCACCGGCGAGCCGGACTCCGTCGACGCGAAGGTGACACCCACGGGCAGTCTCGAGACGCTCTCCCAGCAGGAGGTGGACCGGCTGCTCGACTCCTCGCGCGGCGGACTCTACCAGCTCTACCGGCGCTGCTCGTTGGCGGTGCTGAACTCGGGCGGCGAGACGGACGATGCCCGCGCCATCTTCGAGCGCTACTCCGACTTCGACATCCGCATCGTGCGCCAGGCCTGGGGCCTCAAGCTCGAGCTGCGCAACGCCCCGGCGTCGGCGTTCGTGGACGGACGGATGATCCGCGGCATCCAGGAGCACCTCTTCGCGGTGCTGCGCGACATCCTCTACATCCACGGCGAGGTCTACGAGCACGGCAGCATCGAGCTCAAGGATTCGCAGGGCATCACGAACGCGGTGTACCGGATCCTGCGCAACGCCGGCCTGCTCAAGCCCCGCGTGCGGCCAGACATCGTCGTCTGCTGGGGCGGCCACTCGATCAGCCGCGAGGAATACGACTACACCAAGAAGGTGGGATACGAACTCGGGCTGCGCGGCATGAACGTGTGCACCGGCTGCGGCCCGGGCGCGATGAAAGGGCCCATGAAGGGCGCGACCATCGGCCACTCGAAGCAACGCATCCACGACGGGCGCTACATCGGGCTCACCGAGCCCGGCATCGTTGCCGCCGAGCCGCCGAACGCGATCGTGAACCAGCTGGCGATCCTCCCGGACATCGAGAAGCGGCTCGAGGCGTTCGTGCGCACGGGCCACGGCATCGTCGTGTTCCCGGGCGGCGCCGGCACCGCCGAGGAGATCCTCTACCTGCTCGGCATCCTCCTCGATCCCGCGAACGAAGAGCAGCCGTTCCCGGTCGTGTTCACCGGCCCGGCCGCGAGCCGCGAGTACTTCCAGCAGATCGACGCGTTCCTCGCGACGACGCTCGGGCCGCGCGCGCCGCAGTGCTACCGCATCATCGTGGACGACCCGGCCGAGGTCGCGCGCGAGATGCTGCGCGGCATGGACGCGGTGCGCGAGTTCCGCCGCCGCACCAGCGACGCGTACAACTACAACTGGACCCTCGCGATCGAGCACGACCTGCAGCAGCCGTTCGAGCCGACGCACGAGGCGATGGCGGCGCTCGAGATCCGGCGCGGCATGGCGCCGCACCGCCTGGCCGCCGAGCTGCGCCGTGCGTTCTCGGGCATCGTCTCGGGCAACGTCAAAGAGCCGGGCATCCGGCTGATCGAGGAACACGGCCCCTTCGAGTTGCACGGCGATCGTGTGCTGCTCGAGCCGCTCGACGCGCTGCTCGCTTCGTTCGTGCGCCAGCGCCGCATGAAGATCGCGGGCGACTACCGGCCCTGTTTCCGCGTCGTCACCTGAGTTTCCCCAACTGTGATCCAGTACCGGACGCGGCCGCACCGCTGCCGTAGCTTGCGTGCGAGGCGGGCAGTGGCAGACATGACAGACCAGAAGAACGTGGCGGACAGGCTTGCTGACGGCGGGCCCGAAGGGCCGTCGCCGGCCGGTCGGCGGTCCAAGTTTGGCGCCGCAGCCGAGGGCTGGGACGCCTACAACACCTGGCTCGACCGTGTGCGCGCGCAGCAGGGCCCGACGTCCCGTCAGGCCGTGATCGCGAAGGCGCTCTACAGCGTGTCGAGCTACAAGAACTGGGCGGACAAGGCCAAGGACGCGTTCGACAAGGGCAAGTGACCCCCTCGGCCGGTCGCGGGCGAGTCATATATATGTGCGACGGCCCCGCGGATTTGACTTAATTCAGCGCCGGCCCAGCGATGGAACGTCTCCTCAAGTGGATCGATGACTGCGACGACCTGCTCGCGATCGCGAGGCTCCAGGCCGGACCGGTCGTGGTGACGCTCGTCCTGCTCGTGGCTTTCCTCGTCGCGGTCGGGGCCGTGTTCGTGTTCGGCCCGCCGGAACTGCTCGCCGCGCCCTGAGCCCGTTCCCTCGATCGCCCTCGCGCGCTTCAGCGCACGGAAGGGTTCAGCGTGTACGTCCCGGTCAGCCGCGCTTCGGCGAGCACGTGCCCGGCGAGCGCCTGCTTCACCTGCTGGCCCGTGAACGCGCCCTCGACGGGGCACCGCTCCAGGTCGGTCGCGTACAGGATGAAGTGATAGTGGTGCAGCAGCTCGTCGTTCCAGGGCGGGCAGGGGCCGTCGTAGCCGAAGTACTGTCCCCCCATCTCCGCATCGCCCGCGAACCAGAGCGTGTAGTCGTTCAGGCCCTGGCGCGAGCCCGCCGGCCCCGGAGGTGACTGCTTGCCGCGCGCGACGATGCCGTCCGCGCTCGCGCCTGCCCGGATCTCGCCGACGGTCGTCGGGATGTCCACCATGATCCAGTGATAGAAGTCGGCACGCGGCAGGCTCGCCGGGACGGTGCGGCCTTCCTTGTTCACGTCGTCCGGCTTCGTCGGCACGTCGGTGTCCACGCAGATCAACACGAGCGAGCGGGCGCCGGAAGGCACGCCGGTCCAGCGCAGGTGCGGGTTGCGATTGTTGCTCAGTCGCACGTGCTGCGCCGGGTCGTGCGCGCAGAAGGCGAACTCCTCGGGGATGCGCTGCTTGTGGCCGAAGCTCGAGGACATCAGTTGCACGGTGGTCTCCTCCGATCCGGGGGCTCGCGCGTGATTCTGGCACACTGCGCGCTCGTCGATGACGGAGGGAGACGTGGAGCGAGAGTTCAGGCCGCCCGTGCCGCAGCCGGCCATGATCGAGGGGCCTGCCGGGATGCTCGAGGCGCGCGTGGAGGACCCCTCGCCGGGCTCGGCGCCGTCCGTCGTCGGCGTCGTCTGTCACCCGCACCCGCTGTACGGCGGCACGATGCAGAACAAGGTCGTGCACACGCTGGCGCGCGCCATGCAGGAGCTAGGCGCGCCGACGGTGCGCTTCAATTTCCGCGGCGTCGGTGAAAGCGAGGGCATCTACGACGCAGGGCACGGCGAACTCGCCGATGCGGTTGCCGTCGTCGCGTGGGCGAGGGCGCGCTGGAAATGCGATGCAGTGTGGCTCGCCGGCTTTTCCTTCGGTGCGGCCATCGCAGTGCAGGCGGCGCCGGCCGTTCGCCCGCGTGCGCTCGTGACGGTGGCGCCTCCGGTCGGGCGGCTGCTCGTCGAGACGGTCGAGCGGCCGGAGTGCTCGTGGCTCGTCGTGCAGGGCGACGCGGATGAGCTCGTCGACTTCGTGACGGTGCAGCGCTGGGTCGCATCCTATCGGCAACCACCGGAGCTCGCGGTGCTGCGCGATGCGGAGCACTTCTTCCACGGACGGCTCGGCGAGCTGCGCTCCGTGGTGTCGCGGTTTCTCTCGGGAAAATAAGCCGTTTTCTACGGCTGCGGCGACCCGCGGGAATGGCGGGCGGCGGGAGGGAGGACAGTGGCCGGAGCGCCGCGCGGGCGCCCCGGCCGGAAATCGCGTCCGATCAGCTCACGAAACCCTTGAGGTTCTTGAGCGGCATCACGCGGACCTTCTTGCTGGCCGGCTTGGCCTTGAAGACCATCTTCTCGCCCGTAAACGGGTTGACGCCTTCGCGCGCCTTCGTGGCGGGCTTCTTGACGACCTTCATCTTCGCGAGGCCCGGCAGCGTGAACAGGCCGTGCGCCTTCAGGCTCTTCTTGATCACGCCGTGGAGCGAATCAAAAACCGCACTGACCTGCTTCTTCGACAGCCCGGTGTCCTTCGAGATCGTCGCGAGGATGTCGGACTTGGTCGGTGCTGAACTCTTCTTTTCCATTTAAACGTCTCCTGTGGATGGGTCGCGGGCCGCTGGCCCCGTGTCAATCGATCGCGCGCTGGAAAATAGCACAAGATCACCGCGTGTTTAAGCTCCAAATGCCTTTTTTTTAAGGGTCGGAGCCATCAGCCCGCGAAGAATTCCCGCTTGAACTGCACCGAGTACGTGTCCGCCTGGTCGAGCGGCGAGGCCTTGATGTCGAACACGAGGATCTCGTTGCCGCTGATGCCGACCTCGCCGATGAAGTAGATCGCGGAGCCCTCGGTGATGCGCCTCACCTGCAGGTCCTTCAGCTGGCCGTTCAGGTTGTACGCCGTGACGGTCACCTTGCCATCGACCGGCGTCGTGGTGCCGTCCGCGTTCTTGCGCAGCAGCGAGACATTGAGCATCACGCGGTTCGAGCTGCGCTCGATGCCGTACGCACGCGCGACCTCGGGCGTGAGCTCGTCGGTGCGCAGCGCGTTGTAGTGCACCTCGAAGTCGCCGAACGTCTGGAAACTGGGCTCGCTCGGCTGGGCGGTCTGTGCCCGGCTCGGCGCGGGACCTCCCCGCCCGCAGCCCGTGAGCGCGAGCATCGTGCAGGCCAGCAGCAACGGGAAAAGGCACGCGACGCGATTCGTCATCGTCGTATCCCCCTGTCTGCCCAGCGGAGGGCGCTGGAGAACTATATTCCTATAGACAGACGCGCGGGGCGCTAGTTTTGCGGCTCAATCGCAGCCGACGAGCGCTTTTGTGTGCGCTGCGAGAGGACCGACGCCGCGGATGCGGACGCGCTTGTCCCGTCCGGTCAGGCCGCGCTCGATCTCGACCCGCGCGCGCGGCACATCGAACGCGTCGGCCAGGAACTCGATGAGCGCCGCGTTCGCCTTGCCGTCCACGGGCGGCGCCTGGAGCCGGATGCGCAGCCGTTCGCCGAACGCGCCGGCGAACTCGCTGCGCGACGCGCGGGGTTGCACCCGCACTTCGATGACGAGGTCGCTGCCGTCGCGTCTGCCGGCACCCATCGGATGAGTCAGCGCAGCAGGATCTGCAGCGCCTGCAGCCCGATCAGCACGATGACGGGCGAGAAGTCGAGGCCCCCGAGCGGCGGGACGACCTTGCGCACGGGCGCGAGCAGCGGCTCGCAGAGCCGGTCGAGCAGTTGGGTGGCCGGGCTGTAGGCGCCGGGCGATACCCAGCTGAGCAGCGCCTGCACCAGTACGGCGATGCTGTAGAACTGCAGGATGGTGCTCGCGAGGGTAAGGAGTCCCACGGCCACGACCGGCCCGAGCGCGAATCCACCACCCGCCACGAAACGCAGCAGCGCCGTACCGCCGAGCTGGACGAGGACCATGGCCACGATCGAGGCGACGTCCAGCTTGCCGGCCGGGGGTAGCAGTTTCCTGAGCGGCCTGACCAGCGGATCGGTGAATCGCAGCACCGCCTGGCCGAGCGGCGTGCGGAAATCGGCCCGCACCAGTGGCATCACCAGCCGCAGGAAGAAGGCGACGACGACGAGCGTGAGGAGCGCGTTCAGGACGAAGAGGATCGCTGCCATGGTGTCAGTTGCCGCCGAATTCGACCGCGAGTTGCGCCGAACGCCGTGTCGCCGCTTCCACGGCGTGGTGGAAAATAGCACGCACCGCCTTCTCTTCGAGCACCTCGAGCGCGGCGGCCGTCGTGCCGCCCTTGGAGGTCACCTGCTCGCGCAGGGTCGCGGGCGCGACGCCGCTTTCCGCCGCCATCCGGCCGGCGCCCAGTGCCGTGGCGACCGCGAGCCGGCGCGCCGTTTCCTGTGGCAGGCCGTGCGCCATCCCGGCGGACTCGAGCGCCTCGATCAGCAGGAAGAAGTACGCGGGGCCGCTACCGGAGACAGCCGTGACGACGTCCATCTGCGACTCCTGGTCGAGCCAGACCGTCTCGCCGACGGCCGAGATCAGTGCGTCCACCGCTTCACGGTCCTCCTTGCTGACGCCATCGCCGGCGCAGAGTGCAGTGATCCCGGCACCGATCAGCGCGGGGCGATTCGGCATGGCGCGCACTGCCGGAATGCCGTCCCCGATCCAGCGGGACAGGTCCGCCAGCCGGATGCCTGCCGCAATCGAGACGACGACGCGGCGTCGACCGGCCAGCTCGCGCGATATGCCCCGTGCGGCGCTCGCCATGTCCTGCGGTTTC
>JBBIVG010000023.1:13894-19221 GCA_037439865.1 Nevskiaceae bacterium | reverse complement strand
CGGGATGCCGCGCGAGGCGAGGTACTCGGGCAGGACGTGCGCCGGGAAACCGGGTTGCTTCTGGTCGAGGTTGACGGCGACCAGGTCGAACCGCACCGGCGCACTCCGCTGCAGCGAGAGCAGCACGTCGAGCAGCGTGTAGGAGTCCTTGCCGCCCGAGAGGCAGACCATGACGCGGTCGCCCTCGCCGATCATCGAGTAGTCCTCGATGGCCTTGCCGACGAGGCCCCGCAGCCGCGCCTGGAGCCGCTTGAAGCTGTTCGAGGGTCGCTCGACGACTGCGTTCATGGTCGACGGGACGCGGATGCGCGAGTGCCCGGGCCTCAGGTCACGAAGACCGGGTGATCGTGCACGAGGACCGTCAGCATGTTGGAGATGATCTTGCGCATCTTGTCTCCGTCGCGGCCGCCGAGGCCGGCCATGCCGCACCAGTCGGTGGACGCGCCGTTGATGATGATGCCGGAGCTCGCCGTGCGCTGCATGGCGATCCACGTGCCGACCGTGTCGGCACCGGTCTTGTAGTGCCGGCCGTAGTCGTAGCCGATGATCTCGGCGCGATAGGCGCCCATCGCGGCGAGGTCCAGCCTGGGCTCGCCCTGCGTGACCGGATTGTTGAGCAGGGGGGCTCCGTCGTATTCGTGCGAGCGCATCGAGAGGATGTCGCCCTTCGCGACGGGCACGCCACGGAATACCGGCGAATTGGGCCGTTCCAGCCGGCGTCCGCGGGGTCGTCCGCAATTCCGCCGCCGAGGAAGTCCGCGCCGAGACTCGGCAGCAACGGATACTGCAGCGTCGGGTCGACCCAGTTGAGCGTGCGGGCCATCGGATCGGCCACCGGGTCCGTCTGCCACTTGTAGCACATCATCTGGGTGCGCTCGTCGTTGTAGCGGACCTGCCACCACATCGTGTTGCCCGAGAGGACGAGCGCGTTTCCGCCCTCGAGCACGAAGCGGTCGAAGTTCTCGCGCGCGCGCCTCGTCCAGTACTCGCTGTGCCCGATGAGCACGACGAGCTTGGCGCCGGCAATCTCCGCATAATCGTCCAGATCGACGTCCGCGCAGTACTTGCAGCTGTACGGCGGCTTGAGCGACGCCATCCAGAGCAGGAACTGGTCCGCATACGCGGGCAGCGGACGCGCCGTCGGGCGCAGGAAGGAAACGATCGGCGCGGTATCGGGCGCCTTGGTGTACATGCTCCGGCCGCCGTTTGAGTTGTAGGCCGCCTCGGTGTTCGTCGGCACCACGATGATCACATCGGCGTTGTTCGGACTCGCCGGCTTGACGATGACCGGCACGAGGTTCTCGAGCAGGTACACTCCGCTGCGCACGTTCGGAACGGCCAGTGTCGCGCTCGGCTGGTATCCGAACCCGGTCTCCCATGGAGTCGGGCCCGCGGGCGACTGCGGGGCCAGCCCGGCGGAAAACGACTGCACGCGCTTGCCCGCCAGGTCGTAAAGGCCGAGCGTGCTGGTCCCCGCCCGGATGCCGTTCAGGTACAACGTCGCACGCTCGCCCGGACGGTACGACAGCCGGTCTGTATAACCGTCCGCCAGCACGGGCAGCGGCGGCGCCTGCACCTTGCGGGACCGCTTCGCAGCCGCGATCGCCGGAAAACCCGCGATCGCGGTCGCGCCGAGCGCGCCGATCACACGACGGCGCGTCAGCAGCCGACTGCCGTGTCTCTTCGATTCGCTCAAGAAACCCTCTTCCGGATCCGACCTTCCGGTTCGACCTGGCTTGGCTTGCTGTGATTGGATCCGTCCGACGACCGGAAGCCGGGTAACGTCCGCAGAATCCGGCGCCAAGGATACCAGACGACGCCCCGTCAACCGGCTTCGGGCGCCTCCAGGTACTTGCCTTCCGCGTACCGGAGCCACGGCGCGGCCGTGAGCGCCTTGCCCGTCGCGTTCTTTATGAGCTGCTGGGCGCTCAGGCTCGCGCCGAAGCTGTGCACGTTGGCCCGCAGCCACTCGAACAGGCCGCCGAAGCGCCCTGCCTCGATCTCGCGGTCGAAATCGGGATGATCGTTGCGCAGGGTCTCGTAGAGCTGGGCCGCGATGAAACCCCCGAGTGCATACGACGGGAAGTAGCCGAACGACCCGACCGCCCAGTGAACGTCCTGCAGGCATCCCTCCGCGTCGTTCGCGGGACGGATGCCGAGCTTCCGGTCCATGCACTCCCGCCAGGCTTCGGGGAGATCGCGCACGGGCAGCGTACCGTCGAAGATCCGTTTCTCGAGCTCGTAGCGCAGCATGATGTGGACCGGGTAGGTGAGCTCGTCGGCGTCCACGCGGATCGTCCCGCGCCGCACCCGGATCAGGGTCTGGTAGAGGTTCTCCACCTCCCACTCCGGACCCGTCGCACCGAAATGCTTCTCGAGCAGAGGCCGGAGGTAGGTCAGGAATGGGCGACTGCGCCCGACGAGCATCTCGAGCAGCAGCGACTGGCTCTCGTCGAGCGCCATGCCACGCTCCCGCCCGACCGGCTGGTCGCGCCAGGCCTCGGGCAGCCCGAGGTCGTACATGGCCTGCCCCGTCTCGTGCAGCACACCCATAAGCCCCGAGAACGGGTCCTTGAGGTCGAAGCGCGTGGTCACCCGCACATCGCCGGGTACGCCCTCGGTGAACGGGTGATCGGCCTCGTCGAGCCGGCCGCGGTCGAACGGGAAGCCCATCGCGCGCATCACCTCGATCGCGAGGCTGCGCTGCTTGGCTGTGCTCACCTTGCCGCTCACCGGCAGCTGCGTCCGCGCCGACTGCAGCTCGATGGCTTCACGGATCAGGTTCGGTAGACGACGCGACACCGTGCGGAAGAGCGCATCGATCTCGGCACTCTGGAACCCCGGACTGAAGACGTCGATCAGCGAGTCGTAGGGCGACAAGCCGAGCGCTTTCGACAGCACATCTGCCTTGTCGCGGGTGAGCGCGACGACCTCCTCGAGGTGCGGCGCGAACAGCGCGAAGTTGCTTTCCTGCTTCGCTTCACGCCAGCGCACCTCGGCCATGGCCGTGGCACGGGCCATGCGCGTCACGAGCGACAGCGGCGTGGCGATGGCGTGGTCGCGCTCCCGGCGCATCTCACGCAGGTTGGCGAGCTGCCAGTCCTCCAACTGCGACTCCGCGGCGAGGGCGCGCTCGATCAGGCGCGAGACCTTGGGAGCCGTCAGCAGGGCATGGCACTCGGACTCGAGCGCCGCGAGCTGCTCGCCGCGTACGTCGGCGCTGCCGCGCGGCATCATCACGGCGGCGTCCCAGCGCAGCAGGCTGGCCGCTCCGCGGAAGGCGTGGAGACGGCGGAACTCCTGCTCGAGTTGTTGGTAGGGAGTCTGCGCCATGACAGGGGTTCCGGGGCGGAACACGCCCCGGGAGGCCAGATTCTAGCAAGCCGCCCTGTCGACAGCCCGGGAAAGCGTCCCGCAGCCTAGCATTTTGGATTAAATATCAGTTAGTTATGTAAACTTTCCAGAAAGCGCAAGCGATCTCAGGCGCCCCCGGCTTCCTTCGCCTCGCCGCCCGCCGACCCACGGGCAGCAGCGCCCCGCAGCTTCTCGAGCATCCTGGCGATCGTCTGGGGCGACTTCGTGTTGCGGGCGACGATCGTATAGACGGCCGGCACCACGCCCAGCGTCAGGAACACCGAGATCACGACGCCGTAGAAGACGACGACGCCGATGGCCTGCCGCGATTCGGCGCCCGCGCCGGTGGCGAGCAGCAGCGGCAGCGCACCGAATGCAGTGCAGAAGCTGGTCATCAGCACAGGGCGCAGGCGAATCGCCGCCGCCTCGATGACCGCCTCGCGGAACTCGACGCCCCGGTCGCGCAGCTGGTTCGCGAACTCGACGATCAGGATGCCGTTCTTGGCTGCCAGGCCCACCAGCATGATCGCCGCGATCTGGCTGAAGACGTTGATCGACATGCCGTAGAGCCACAACCCGACCAGCGCACCGATCACGGCCAGCGGCACCGTGGTCATGATCACGAACGGATGCAGGAAACTCTCGAACTGCGCCGCGAGGACCAGGAACACGACCACCATCGCGAGCACGAACATGAAATACAGCTGGCTGCCCGATTCCTTGAACTCGCGCGACTGCCCGTCGTAGTTGAGCCGCACGGAGGGAGGCAGATCCTCCTTCACCACCTTCTCGACGTACGCGAGCGCCTCGCCCAGCGTGTAGCCGGGCGCGAGAGCCGCGCTGACGGTGATCGAGCGCAGGCGATCGAAGCGGTTGAGACGCATTGGCCCCGCCAGTTCCGTGAGCTCGACGAGGTTCGACAGCGGGACGAGCTCGCCGGTCCGGTCCGAGCGCACGTAGAGGTTGTCGAGGTCGGTGGGCGTCGCGCGGTCCTCCGCGCGACCCTGCAGGATGACGTTGTACTCGCGGTCGCGATCGATGTACGTGGTGACGATGCGCGAGCCGAGCACCGTCTCGAGCGTCCGCCCTACGGTCTGCAGCGAGACGCCGAGGTCGGCGGCCCGGTTGCGGTCGACGGCGACCTTGATCTGGGGCTTGCGCTCCTCGTAGTTCGACTGGACGTTGGCCAGTCCGGGGTTGTCCTGCATGCGCTCCATGAGCTTGTCGCGCCACTGCACGAGGTCGGCGTAGTCCGTGCCGCCGAGCACGACCTGCACGGGCGCGCCGCCGCCACCGCGCGACCAGCCGCCCGCGGGACCGACCTGGGCCCGGACGCCCGGGATCTGGCTCATCTGCGAGCGCAGGGACTGCGCGATCTGGTCCGCACTGCGGTCCCGCTTGCTCCAGTCCGCGAGCAGCAGGAAGCCGCGTGCCTGGTTGACCTCGCTTGCACCGCCGAATCCGCCGGGGATGCGCAGGATTCCGCGCACGACGTCGCCCGATGCGACCTCGCGCGCGACGATGTCCTCCGCCATCCTGGCATGGCGGTCCATGTACTCGAGCGTCGCGCCCTCCGGCCCCGTCAGGGAGTAGTAGATCATGCCGCGGTCTTCGGCTGGCGCGAGCTCGCTCGGCAACACGCGCAGCAGCACCGCCGCGAGAGCGACCGCCGCCAGCGTGCCCGCGATGATCAGCCAGGGGCGGCGCATGACCCGGCGCAGCCCGTCCTCGTACCATCCGGCGAGCCTGCGGAAAAAGTCGTCCACGACCTCGGAGAAACGCGAGTGCCGCGCGCCGCCGCTCAGCAGCTTCGAGCACATCATCGGCGTGAGCGTCAGCGCCACCAGCGAAGAGAATGCGATCGCCGCCGCGATCGTGAAGCCGAACTCCCGGAACAGCTGGCCGATGTTCCCCTGCAGGAAGGAGATCGGCACGAACACCGAGATCAGCACCAGCGTCGTCGCGACGCCCGC
>JBBIVG010000023.1:0-13868 GCA_037439865.1 Nevskiaceae bacterium | reverse complement strand
ACCGCCGCGAGCAGCGCCGGCTCCCCGCCCTCCATGCGGCGGTAGATGTTCTCGAGCACGATGATCGAGTCATCCACCACGAGCCCGATCGCGAGCACCAGGCCGAGCAGGGTGAGGATGTTGATCGAGAACCCCATCGCCGCCATGACGATGAACGCGGCGATGATCGAAACGGGGATGGTCACCGCCGGAATCATCATTGCGCGCAGGTTGCCCAGGAACAGGTAGATCACCACCAGCACGAGCGCCAGCGCGATGAAGAGCGAAACCACGACCTCCCTCATCGACTCGCGGATGAAGTCGGACCGGTCGATGTTGATCTCGAGAGCCGTCCCGGGCGGCAGCTCGGAACGCAACCGGTCGAGTTCCGCCCGCACGCCCTTCGCGACCTCGAGCGTGTTGGCCTTGGAGATCTGCTCGATGCCGATGCTGACGCCCGGCACGCCGTTCGAGCGCGAAAGGCTGCGCTCGTTCTCCGCGGCCAGGCGCACGTCCGCGACCTCGCCGAGCCGCACCAGGTACCCGTCGGGACCCCGGCCGATCACGAGGTTGCGGAAGTCCTGCTCGGTGTTGAGCCCGGTCTCCGTGCGCAGCGTGAGCTCGCGCTGCGAGGACTCGAGCCGACCCGCGGGCAGCTGGACGTTTTCGCGCCGCAACGCGTTCTCGATGTCGATGACCGTCAGCTGTCGTGCCGCGAGCGCCTGCCGGTCGATCCAAACCCGCATCGCGTAGCGCCGCGCGCCGTTGATGCGGACGCGCGCGACACCGTCGAGCACGCCCAGGCGCTCGACGATCACCCGCTCCGCGTAGTCCGTGAGTTCGAGCACGTTCATCGTGTCGCTCGACAGGTTCACGTACATGATCGGCTCGGCGTTGAAGTCCACCTTGCCGATCTCGGGCGGGTCCGCTTCCTGCGGCAGCTGGGCGGCGACGCGGGCGACGCGGTCGCGCACGTCGTTCGCGGCCTCGTCCACCGGCCGGCCCGGATCGAACTCCAGGTTGATGCTCGACCGTCCGTCCACGCTCTGGGACGTGATCTTCGTGACGCCCTCGAGTCCCGCCACGCGGTCCTCGATCACCTGCGTGATCTTGGTCTCCACGACGTCCGCGGAGGCGCCGCGGTAGTTCGTCTCGATGGAGACGACCGGCGACTCGACGTTCGGCAGCTCCCGGATCGGCAGGCGGGTTGCGGCCAGCAACCCCAGGATCACCAGCATCAGGCTGATGACCGTCGCGAAGACCGGGCGCTTGACCGAGACTTCGGAGAGCTTCACGGCCTGGCCACCGCTGGCGCGGGCGCAGCGCCGGTCGCCTGCACGATCTTCACCAGCGCGCCGTTGCGCAGCTTCTGCGTGCCTTCGGTGACGACCGACTCGCCTGCCGCGAGCCCCTGCACGACCTGCACCTCGCCGACCCGTCGCTGGCCGGTCTTCACGAGCCGCTTTTCGGCGACGCCGTCCTTCACCACGAAGACGAATACGTCGCCCTGCTCCGGGACGAGTGCCTGCTCCGGGACCACGAACGCCGCAGCCGCGCCACGCGACAGCAGCACGGTGAGGAACATGCCCGGCTTCAACAGGCCCTTCGGGTTGGGGAGCAGGGCGCGCACGGTCACGGAACGGGTGCTCGGATCCACGCGTGAATCGACGCTCGCGACCTTGCCCTCGAAGGCCTGCCCCGGGTAAGCGACGCTCCGGGCCGCGATGACGAGCCCCGGCGTGACGTCGGAAAGGAACGCCTCGGGAATGGTGAAGTCGAGCTTGATCGTGCTCGTGTCGTCCAGCGTCGTGATGACCGTACCCGGGTTGACGAGGCTGCCCACGCTGACCCGGCGCAGGCCCACCCGGCCCGCGAACGGCGCGCGGATCTGGGTATCCCCGACGCGCGAGCGCGCGTAGGCGACGCGGGCTTCGTTGGCCTTGAGCGTGGCCTCGATCTGGTCGAGCTGCGACTGGGAGAGCACCTTGGTCGAATACAGCTCGCGACTGCGGTCGTACTGGCTGCGGCTCTCGGTGAGCGCCGCCTCCGCCACGGCCAGGTCCGCCCGGGCCTGCTCGCCGTCGAGTTCGGCGAGCAGGTCGCCGCGGCGCACCTGCTGGCCTTCGACGAAGTGCACGGCCGTAATGAGGTTCGAGACCTTGGAGGTCACGTCCACCGACTCGTTGGCGTGGGCCGTGCCGAGCGCCTCGAGCTGCAACGCGAGCTGCTGGACGCGCACCGGCGCCACGACGACGCCAACGGGCATCTGGCTCGCCGACGCGCCCGGCGCGCCGCCCTGGCCCTGTGGCGCGCCCGCGCCGGAACCCGATGCCCCGGCGGGACTGCCGCCGCTTGCAGGCCCCATGGCTGCCGGCTCGTGCTTCGCCCGCTCCAGGCGGATGTGCCACACGAACCCGACCAGCAGGGCACCGACGACGGCGCCAAGCAGCACCTTCTTGAAGGAATCAGCCATTGGATGGGATGCGCCGCCTCGACGCCGATGAGCCGAAAAAAACGGCAGCGATTATCCCACCCTTTCGGGCGGCAGACGAGAATGGATGCCGTCGGGCCTCAGGGCTCGGGGTCGGATCCCTCGGCAATGCCCTCGAACAGCGGCGTGCTCATGTAGCGCTCGCCGGTGTCAGGCAGCATCGCGAGGATCACCGCTCCCGGCGGCGCCTTCTCGGCCACCCTGAGCGCCGCCGCGAACGTCCCGCCGGACGAGATGCCGCAGAAGATACCTTCGCGGCTCGCGAGCGCGCGCGAAGCCGCGATCGACTCCTCGTCGGTCACCGCGACGATCTCGTGCGGCACGGAGCGGTTCAGCACCTTGGGCACGAAGTCGGGCGTCCACCCCTGGATCTTGTGGGGCTTCCACTCCGCGCCGGCAAGCAGCGAGGCACCCGCCGGCTCGGTCGCGACGATCTTCACGTCGGGTCGCGCCAGGCGAATCACTTCGCCGGCGCCGGTGAGCGTGCCACCGGTGCCCCAACCCGTCACGAAAAAGTCGAGCCGGCGACCCGCGAAGTCGCTCACGATCTCGGCGCCGGTCGTCTGGCGGTGATACGCGGGGTTCGCCGGGTTCTCGAACTGTCGCGCCAGGAACCAGCCGTGCTTCTTCGCGAGTTCCTCGGCCTTGCGGACCATGCCGCTGCCGCGCTCGGCGGCCGGCGTGAGTATCACTTTCGCGCCGAGCATGCGCATGATCTTGCGACGCTCGACCGAGAACGTCTCCACCATCAGGGCGACGAATGGGTAGCCCTTCGCCGCGCAAACCATCGCAAGCGCGATGCCCGTGTTGCCCGAGGTGGCCTCGACCACGGTCTGGCCGGGCTTCAGCGCGCCGGAGCGCTCGGCATCTTCGATGATCGCGATCGCGAGGCGGTCCTTCACCGACGCCAGCGGGTTGAAGAACTCGCACTTCACGTACATCGTGACGTGGCTCGGCGCGAGGCGGTTGATGCGCACGACTGGCGTGCGCCCGATCGTCTGCAGGATGCTGTCGTAAATCATGGTGACCTCCCCCGCCCTGAGGCGCTGATAGTTTGGTGCGGACTATATGCCGAGTTCCGGCCGGACGCTCATGCCGGCCGGGCATCAGCAGGAAGCCGCCGGCAATCAGGCGAAATACGCCCGCATGATGGCCTCGGCAACGCACGCCGGCTTCTGCTCGCCTTCGATCTCCGCCGTGTACTGTTCCGTGATCTGCAGGCCACCCGTCACTTCCTCGACCTTGAGCAGCTTGCAGCGCGCGCGGATGCGACTCCCGGCGCGCACCGCGCTCGGGAACCGCAGCTTGTCGAGACCGTAGTTGATCATCTGCTTCACGCCCGGGAACGGCGGCTCGCCCGAGGCGACGAGGCCCCGCAGCATCGGGTAGAGCGACAGCGTCAGGTAGCCGTGCGCGATCGTCGTTTTCCACGGCGACTCGCGCAGCGCACGGGCGACGTCCACGTGGATCCACTGGTGATCCCCGGTCGCCTCCGCGAACGCGTTGATCCGCTCCTGGGTCACCTCGATCCAGTCGCTGACGTGAATCTCCTCGCCCAGGCGCTTCGTCAGTTCCTGGAGCGCTGCCTGCTGTGACATGGTCTCTCCGCGCGTCGAATGGCACTGTTCCGGAACCCGAGTCTACGCCCGCCGCGGGAGCGGGCCACACGACCCCCGCCGCTATTCTGTTGCAGCGCAAAAAGGCACTGGCTAGAATCGCCCGCCACCTCCCTCCCTGCCCACTTGAAGGACCGCGAAAATGGCCGTGAAGCTTGAAGACTTCGGCACCTACCTCGACTTCGCCAAGCGTGCCGCGGCCCCGGTCGGCCGCCTGAACGAACTTGCCGCGCGCAATGTCGAGCGCACGGCCCGGCTGCAGTACGACCTCGTTGGGGACTGGATGCAGTTCGCGGTCGACCAGATGCACGCCACCGTCACGTCTCGGGATTTCGGAGCCTTGGTCACCCGCCAGGCGGAAATCTCCAGCCAGTTCGCCGAGAAGATCGGCCGCCGGCAGCAGGATGTCGCGCGCCTCGCGGCGGACTCGCAGGCCGACTTCGCGCGCTGGGTGGACGAGGCGAGCTCGGCCTGAGTTTCTTGCGTCGCATTTCGTGCGGCGCAACAAGGCTGAGGTAGACTGCGCAGATGAGCCAGGAACGCCTCATCAAGAAATACGCGAACCGTCGCCTCTACGACGCTTCGCAGAGCCGCCATATCACGCTCGACGACATCCGCGCGCTGATCGTCAAGGGCGAGAAGATCAGGGTCGTCGAGGACAAGACGGGGCACGACATCACCCGGCACATCCTGCTGCAGGTGATTGCGGAGCAGGAGCAGTTCGGCCGCCCGATCCTGAGCACGCCGGTGCTCGAGGCGATCATCCGCTTCTACGGCAACGCGATGCAGGGCTTCCTCGCGAGCTTCCTCGAGAAGAGCGTCGAGACGTTCCTCACGCAGCAGGAAGCGGTGCAGGCGCAGATCTCGAAGATCGTGGCGAACACGCCGCTCGCGACCGTCGCAGACATCACCCGGCAGAATCTCGAGACGCTCGCGAAGGTGCAGGAGAGCATGCTGAGCGCGATCCTGCCGAAGCGCGACAAGGGTCGCGACGACGACGAGAAGAAGTAGTTCGGCCCGCGGACCGGTCCGCGCGGCGCTTCCACCTCAACTGTCTTTTTCAGCCTGCTTCGGCGATGGAGTGCGACAGCTCCCAAGCGAGCATCGCGCGCTTTCGGTCGAGTCCCCAGCGATAGCCGCCCAGTGCGCCGTTCGCGCGCAGCACGTGGTGGCAGGGGATGAGGTAGGCGACCGGGTTGGCTCCCACAGCATTACCGACAGCGCGAGCGGCATCGGGCCGGCCGACTTCCCGCGCGATGTCGGCATAATTGACTGTCAAATCGCGCGCGCTCCTGAGCAGCGCCTGCCAGACTTGGATCTGGAAGTTGCTGCCGTGGACCCAGAGCTTCAGGCGACGGCTTTCCCGGCCAGCCGCGTCCCACACTGCCGCCGCGACGCTGCGTGCCGATGCATCATCGTGAATCCAGGTTGCGTTCACCCAGGCGCGACGGAATTCGCTCCACCCCTCGGGGTCGCGTGAATCGTCGGAGAAACCGAGGAACCCCACGCCACGCGCGGTGAGTGCGATAACCGCACGGCCGAATGGCGTATCCGCGCTGCCGTATCGAATCGTCAGGCCCTTGCCGCGAGCCTTGAATTCCCCGGGCGTGACCGCCTCGAGGACAACGAAGAGATCGTGCAACCGGCCCGGACCGGACAGCCCGGCGTCGAGTGCAGCCTGCAGTACCGATGCGTCCCCGTGCAGCGCACGCTTCGCCGCCTCGATGGACAACCTCTGCAGGAACTGCTTGGGCGAGATGCCGGCCCAGCGCCGGAACACGCGCGCAAAGTGATATTCGCTCATCCCCGCTGCCTCCGCGATCCGCGCCAGTGACGGCTGCTCGACGGCGTGACGCGAGATGAACTCGATCGAACGAGCGATCTGCTCGAAGGTACCCCGGCTCGACAGTGTCGGTTTTCTTTCCATGCGCGCAGCTTAGCGTCCGGGGCGCCGACGGCGACCCGAATCCTGCCGTCCACGCAGGTGAGACGCGCGTCACATTTCCGATGCGTCGCCGGCCGCCTGTCCGACTGCGCTGTTGTCGCGAATTCTTACGGGGCTAACAGGTGATTTTCGGTCAGCGGCACTAGCGGACCAACCGCATGATCACATTGAATTTTCGGAAGCAGTTGCCAGATTGGCACGGATCCTGCTTCTGGCTTTTCAGGCGGCCGGCAATCTGCACATTTGCGTGATGCCCGTCTGTGTCCGTCCCGACGCTTGAGTCGCCGGTCGACGCAACGACAAATTGGAGATCAGTTGATGCAACGGTACAAGATCGAATGGGTCCGCAGAGCGGCACGCACAGCCACGCTCGCTCTGGGATTGTCCGCGGTTGCAGGGACAGCTGCGGCGGCGGTGTTCCCGAACGCCGGTCTTGTGTCCGGGTGGAGGAATAGCGCGTCTGGATCGACCATTCAGAGCGCTTACCTCGCCTGGTATTCGGGTGGCGGGTACGGGGTCGAGAACGCGACTTCTCCTCAGCATGCCGTGGACAACAGCGGCTACGTCGACTCGATCAAGGTCAGCTTTGGTTCTACCCCGGTTCGGCTCACTGGCGTGGAGTTCGGCTGGGCTTACTCCGGTACGGGTTACGACACCGACTTCTCGGTGCTCTATTCCGATAGCGCCACGCCTTGCCTGAACGGCAAGACCTACGCGAACCTGGTCAGTGTGTCCTCGTGCCCCGGGGGCACCAACTGGACGCTGCTCGGGAGCTATAACGCCGACCTGCCCAATAACAATGCGAAGTGGTTCAATCTGAATACCGCAGCCAACATCTTCGCCCGGAACTGGCTCATCGTCGCCTACGGTCCTTACAACGGATGCACCGGGTGCGATCCGGCGGACGACTACTTCAAAGTTCTGGACATCGCGTACGAACAGAGAAAGGTCCCTGAGCCCGGCACGCTGGCCCTCCTCGGACTCGGTCTCCTTGGCCTGGGAATGGCGCGCCGACGCAGCTAGTCACGAACCAGGCTGGACTCTGCTGCAACGGTATCGCCCCTTGGCGCCGAGGCTCGCCAAGGGGCGATCTCTTTGCGTGCTGTGTCAAACTGGGCACGTCGATGCGGATCTCATTCATCTCGGCCGAATTCTCCCCGTTTGCCAAGACCGGCGGCCTCGGCGACGTCTCGGCCGCGCTGACGCGCTACCTCGCCCGCCGCGGCCACGACCTGCGGGTCTTCGTGCCGCTGCACGGCCAGATGGAACTCGCCGGCGTCGATCGCCATCCCGTGGAGTTCCTGCAGTCGCTGCCGCTGCGGGTCGGCCAGCACGAGTTCCGTTTCAGCCTGCAGACCGCGCGCGTGCCGGACACGCAGCTCTGGATCTACCTCGTCGACTGCCCCGCGCTGTTTGACCGACCGCGCATCTATTCCGATGCCCCCGACGAGCACGTGCGCTATCTGGCACTCACGCGCGCCGCGTTCGAGTGCTGCCAGCGCATGGGGTTCGCTCCGGACGTCCTGCATTCGAATGACTGGCATACGGCGTTCGCGCCGCTGCTGCTGCGCCACGCCTACGCGTGGGACCAGCAGGTGTTCGGCGGCACGCGCAGCGTGTTCACGATCCACAACATCGGCTACCAGGGCGTGTTCTCCGCCGCGCAGGCCGGCGATGTCGGGCCGGGCGTCGGCGTCGAGGCGCTGCACCAGCTCGACCTCGGCGCGGGGCGCATCAACCCGATGCGTCACGCCGTCATCCATGCGGACGCGATCACCACGGTGAGCCCGAATTATGCGTTGGAGATCCGCACTCCCGAGGGCGGGTACGGCCTCGACGCCGACCTTCGCGCGCGCGGCGACGCCGTGGTCGGCATCCTGAACGGGGTGGACTACGACGAGTGGAATCCGACGACCGATCGTTACATCCCCCACCATTACGGGCTCGACGACCTCACGGGCAAGCTGCTGAACAAGCAGGCGCTGCTCGACCTGCTGCGCATGCCGGCGGCGCCGAACACGCCGCTGGTGGGAATGATTTCCCGCCTCGCGCGGCAGAAGGGAATCGACCTCCTCTTCGACGTGCTGCCCGGGCTGCTCGCGACGCGCGAGGTGCGCTTCGTCGGACTGGGAAGCGGCGAGCCGCACTACGAGCGCTTCATGCACGGGTTGCAGGAGCGGTTTCCCGGCCGCGCGACGTTCTACAGCGGCTACAGCGAAGAACTGGCGCACATGATCGAGGCCGCGGCCGACATCTTCCTCATGCCGTCTCTCTACGAGCCGTGCGGCCTGAACCAGATGTACAGCCTGAAGTACGGCACCGTGCCGATCGTGCGCCGCACAGGCGGCCTCGCGGACTCCGTGCAGCACTTCGACCCGGCCACCGGGCAGGGCACGGGCATCGTGTTCAACGATTTCGATGCTGGCGCCGTGCGCTGGGCGCTCGACACCGCGCTCGAGTGGCAGAGCTGGCCGACGGTGTGGCGACGGCTCGTGCTGAACGGCATGCGGCAGGACTTCTCCTGGGACCGCGCCGGCGCCGAGTACGAGCGCCTCTACGAGCGCCTCACCGGGAAATAAATAGGTGCCAGGCACCGAATTTCGAATCGAAATTCGGTGCCTGGCACCTATTTATTTCGCCTTGTTTTCCAGCTTCTCGAGCTGCTTGACGAAGTTCACCGTGCCCGAGTGGCTGAACGGAATCGTCCGCATCAGCCCCTTCTGCAGACGCAGCGTCCCCGCGATCTCGTATTCGACGTTCTCGAGCTTGCCGCCGCCCATGCGGCTCACGAGCCGGCCGAGGCTGCTCACGAAGTTCGTGTTGACCGTCATGTCGAACTCCGCCTCGCCCTTCGCCGGCAGCACGAAGCCCTGGTCGCTCGCGCCTTCCGCGAAGCTGTCGCCCATGAGGAAGATCTTGTACTCGATCCCGCTCACCGCGACCTCGAGGTCGTTCGGGTTCTCGACCTTGACCCGGACCTTGAAGCGCTGGGCGAACATGTCGCCGCTCAGGATCTGGATGGCGACGAGGCTCAGCTGCGGCGACTGCAGCTTCGGCCCGAACGACGCGCAGCCCGAGACTGCAACGAGGAGCGCGAGCAGGAGCACGCGCACGCGAACCCAGGACATCGGCAGGTCCTCCTGAAACCGGGGAGATGCGGACCTTAGCAGGTCACGCGTGTCTCTGCGCGGCGCGCAGCATCGCCGCGGTCACCAACGCGATCCCGCCCTCGGTGACGTAGAAGCGCTCCGCGTCGGCCGCCGGATCCACGCCGATCTGCATGCCGTCGGGGATGAGGGTGCCCTCGTCGATGATGGCGCGCCGGATCGTGCAGTGCTCGCCGACGCGCACGCGCGGCAGGATCACCGAGCGATCGATCGTCGAGTAATCGTGCACGCGGACGTTCGAGAACAGCAGCGAGTTCGCCACGCGCGAACCCGAGATGATGCAGCCGCCCGACACCATGGAGTCGATCGCCGCGCCGCGGCGGTTGTCGTCGTCGAACACGAACTTCGCGGGCGGCAGCTGCTCCTGGTAGGTCCAGATGGGCCATTGCTCGTCGTAGATGTTGAGCTCGGGCGAAACCCGCACCAGCTCCATGTTCGCCTCGTAGTAGGCGTCCACGGTACCGACGTCGCGCCAGTAGTTCTGCGCCTTGGTGCGCACGTCCTCGAACGGATAGGCGAAAACCCGCAGATTGTCGATGGCGTCCGGGATGATGTTCTTGCCGAAGTCGTGCGCCGAGGCGGGATCCTCGGCGTCCGCGCGCAGCAGCCGCTCGAGCAGCTTCGGGTTGAACACGTAGATGCCCATCGAGGCGAGCGCGATGTCCGGCCGACCCGGCATCGGCTCCGGGTTCATCGGCTTCTCGCTGAAGCGCAGCACGCGGTTCGACTCCTCCACCGTCAGGACGCCGAACTCGCGCGCACGATCGAGCGGCACCTCCACGACGCCCACGGTGATGTCCGCCTCCTTCTCGACGTGGAAGCCGATCATCGGGCCGTAGTCCATCTTGTAGATGTGGTCGCCCGCGAGCACCAGCACGTGCAGCGGCCGATGCGCGCGGATGATCTCCATGTTCTGCCACAGCGCGTCGGCCGTGCCCTGGTACCAGTCCGGGCCGAGCCGCTGCTGGGCGGGGATCATCTCGACGAACTCGCCGAACTCGCCGCGGAGGTAGCCCCAGCCGCGCTGGATGTGCTGGATCAGCGAGTGCGCCTTGTACTGCGTCAGCACCGAGATCTGGCGGATGCCGGAGTTCACGCAGTTCGACAGCACGAAGTCGATGATGCGGAACTTGCCGCCGAAAGGCGTCGCGGGCTTGCAGCGGTCCTCGGTCAGGTCCTTCAGGCGCTCGCCGCGTCCTCCGGCCATGATCACGGCCAGGGTGCCCCGGGTCAGTCGGCTCAGGTAGCGGCGAGGGGCAAACAGTCTCTGTTGTTCGGTGGACATCCTGCTCCGAGCTCCCGGTCCTGCACTTCAGCCGATGTTACATAGGGCGTCGAGGCGCCGACACCCGCGCGAAATCCTTAGTCCTGTTGCGGACCTTGGCCAATGACCGCCCTAGGCACCCACCCGGCTTGGTTGCGATGAACAATACTGTTGACTTCCTAATATTATCTGCCATTTAATATCGCTAAGTAACGACCTACAGCAGGCACGACAGTGACCCCAGACCCGATGGACGCCCCGGTCCCGGAAGGGCCGGATGCGCAAATCCGCAAGTTCCAGCGCGAACTGAGCGCCGGGCTCACTTCGCTCGTGCTGCTGTCGGTCCTGGCCGAGGCCACCGAGGACCTCTACGGCTACGAGATCGCCAAGCGGCTGAGCGGCACTGCCGAGGGCGCGAGCCCGTTCAAGCAGGGCGCGCTGTATCCGGTGCTGCGCAACATGAGCGCTGCCGGTCTCCTTTCGAGCCGGGTCGTCCCGTCGTACTCGGGCCCGCCCCGCCGCTACTACCGCATCACCGCGCTCGGCCGCGAGGTGCTCGCCTCCTGGCGTGCCACCTGGTTCGAAACGCGTTCATTCGTCGATTCCATCGTGCAAAGCCCCAACGCCCTGGAGATCTCGCCATGACGGCCGCGACACCGCGCACGGTCGAGCAGTACCTCGACTCGCTACGTTCGGCCCTGCAGGGCGCGGACCCCGCTTTGATCCAGGACGCGCTCTACGATGCGGAAGAGCACCTGCGCGCGGAGCTCGCGCAGCGCCAGGGGGACAACGAAGGCGACGTGCTCTCGAGCATCGTGACCAGCTACGGCGCACCGGATGAGGTCGCCGATGCGTACCGAGCCAACGAAGCGACGGTGCAGAAAGCGCTGCGCCCGCCGAAGCCGCGTCCGCGCACCACGACCTTCGGGCGCTTCTTCGGTGTCTACGCCGATCCGCGTGCCTACCTCGCGATGCTGTACATGCTGCTCGCACTCGTGACGGGCACGATCTACTTCACCTTCGCCGTCACCGGGCTATCGCTCTCCATCGGGCTCGCGATCCTCATCATCGGCGTGCCGTTCTTCCTGCTCTTCGTCGGCGCGACGCGATTCGTGGCCCTGGCCGAGGGCCGTCTCGTCGAGACCATGCTCGGCACGCGCATGCCGCGCCGCCCGGTGTACCCCGACCGGGAGACGCCGTTCCTCAGGCGCATCGTCGACATGCTCAAGGACCCGCGCACCTGGGGCACGCTCGTGTACTTCCTGCTGATGCTGCCGCTCGGCATCTTCTACTTCACGTTCGTCGTCATCGGCATCGTCGTATCCGTCGCCACGATCGTCGCGCCGATCGCCGTCCTGCTTTACGATGCCGGACTCGTCCAGATCGAGGGTACGGTGAATGCGCCCCACCCGGCCCTGCTGCCGCTCATCTCGATCCTCGGGCTGTTGCTGCTCACCGTCACGATGCACCTCTCAAGGGGGCTCGGCTACCTGCATGGCCAACTGGCGAAGACCCTGCTCGTCAAGGCATCGAGTTCCGGCTGATTCGTCCGCACGGCGCGCCGCGTTCATTGCTGCGTCGCTCTCTCTCCTCGCCGCCGGCTGCGGTCACGCGGGTGACGAGCAACCGAGCACGGGCCTGCCGGACGCCCGGCAGGCGCTCTGCGTACCGGCCGACGAAGGACAGCTTCGCGCGCGGCTGCAGGGCGCGCTCGAAGCCGACGTCGACTGGGGCGCCGGAACGCCGCAGTGCCGGGGCGGCCTGCGGCCGGGTGGCGACGGCGTCCGCCTGATCTACAAGGGCAACGTGGCAGGCGCCGGTCCACTGCTCGTCGTCATCGGCATCGGGCGCCTCGCCGCAGGACAGTCCGCGCGCAACGTGCCGGTCAACCTGACGCTGGTGCGCGAGGGCACCGGCCGGTTCTATGCAACCCAGGGCGACGACAAGTGCGCGATGGATGAAGTTCACCAGGAACCGACCGGCGATCCGAAGGTCTACCGGCTCACGGGTCGCGGCTACTGCGTGCAGCCTGCGCGGGCGGTCGGTGGCGACGACGCCGTGCTCGTGTCGCGCCTCGACGTCATGGCTATAGTGGATTACCGATGACTCCGATCCGTTCACTGGCCTGCGCCCTCCTCGCCGTCGCGTCTTCGCTGCAGGGCGTCGCTCGTGCAGCCGAGCCGGGCCGCGCCGTCATCCCGCTCTCGGCGTTCCCGCGCGAACCGATCGTCGTCGAGACCCGCAGCGCGAAGCGCCACACGTTCGACGCATGGCGGGCGGACACGCCGGAAACTCGCGAGCAGGGACTGATGTTCATCCGGGAGATGCGCGCGGAGCAGGCGATGATCTTCGTCTACGACCCGGCGCAGTACGTGGCCATGTGGATGAAGAACACCCTGCTGCCACTCGACATGCTGTTCGTGGACGAGGCCGGTTGCGTCGTGAAGGCGCAGCGAAAGGCGCGGCCCGAATCGCTCGACACGATCCAGGCGGATGTGCCGGTCGCCCTGGTCGTCGAACTGAAGGGCGGCATCACGAAGGAACTCGGCATCGCCGTCGGGGACCGCGTGAAGCGGCCGGGCGCGAACTGGCCCGGACGCGACCTTCCCTGTACCCCGACGCACTGAAATCCGCTAGTATCTTCGGTGTTTGCGCCGTGCCGAGGGGGGATGGCGGCGCACGTATCCGTTACCCAGCCAGGGAGCCAAGATGAAGAAGTCCTTAGTCCTTGCGTCCGCATTGGGCCTCGCCGTGCTTTCCGCGGCACCAGCGCGGGCCGCCGATACCCACCCGTGGAACGACGAAGTCGGCCAGTGGTATGTCATGCCGTTCATTGGCTACACGTGGGTGGACAGTAATCGCCTCCTGGACGACGACATTCACTGGGGCGGCGCGCTCGGCAAGAACCTGAGCGACGAGTGGAGCGCGCAGCTGATGGGCTACGCCGGCACCTTCAACAACAACGGACAGAAGAAGTCCGAGTGGAAGTGGCCCGCGAGCTACGACGGCTCGCTGTCCGGCGTGTCGCTCGACCTGATGCGCGTGTTCAATCGCTCGAGCCGGCTGTCGCCGTACGTGCTCGGTGGCCTCGGCTACCAGTACGACAACTACGACGGCGTGAAAGGCGAAGCGAACGTCACGGCGTCGCTCGGCCTCGGCCTTGCGTACGACCTGTATCGCAATGGAAACGGTTCGCGCACCGTGCAGCTGCGCCCCGAAATCCGCGAGCGCTGGGACTTCCAGAGCGGCAACACGATGGCGGACACGCTTGCGCAGGTCGGCATCGCTTTCGGCTGGGGCGCACCGCGTCCGGAGCCGAAGGTCGAGGAACCGCCGCCGCCCCCGCCCCCGCCGCCGCCGCCGCCGGCCAAGTGCTCGGACAGCGATGGTGATGGCGTGTGCGACG